>NZ_CAJPGH010000039.1:0-56359 GCF_905339605.1 Burkholderia sp. BCC1972
G
The DNA here is from genome assembly GCF_905339605.1 of Burkholderia sp. BCC1972. NCBI lineage: Bacteria > Pseudomonadati > Pseudomonadota > Betaproteobacteria > Burkholderiales > Burkholderiaceae > Burkholderia > Burkholderia sp. BCC1972. Next base: position 2 of record NZ_CAJPGH010000039.1, read on the forward strand.
GCGGCGCTGGGCGGCTTCGGCGGCGGCGTGGGCGGTGCGCTCGCGGGCTTCTCGTCGACGCCGGAAGGCAAGGCGACGGTCGTGGCGTTCATCGACGCGTACAACAAGATGGTCGTCGCACTGCGCAGCTACAAGGCGCAGGACGTGAAGGGCGGGCTGGGCCGCGGTGGCCAGCTGCAGGTCAACTGATGTTCCCGGGCCGGTGGTGTGCTGCCGGCTGATCGCTGATTCCTGATTCGTGATGGTCGGTGCGCGCGACGCGATTCGCGCGTACTGGCTTCGTTCGTGCTGTTCATTCAGAAGGTGATTCCGATGAAAGCCGTTGCACTGATCGCATTGACCTGCCTCGCGCTGACCGCTTGCGGCGGCGGCGACGACAATTCCTCGCCCGCGTCGTCCGGCGGATCGGGCACGAGCAACAACGGCGGCAGCGGCGGCACGGGCGGATCGGGTTCGGGCGGTGCGGGAAGCGGCGGCAATGGCGGTTCGGGCGGCTCGGGCGGCAGCACGCTGACGTGGCGCTACGAAGCGCAGCCTGTCGCGGCCGACAAGGCGAGCTTCCTGACGCTGGTCAACAACGAAGGCGCGAAGGGCTACCGCTATCTGGGCGACTACTTCTACAACGCGGGCAACGGCGGGACGCAATCGATTTTCGTGAACGACGGCACTGCGCAGACCTACACGTACCAGCTGCAGACGGCGCCGGCCGACATGGCGTCCTTCGTCAACGCGGCCAACGCGCAAGGGGCGAGCGGCTACCGCTACGAAGGGCCGCTCACGTACGGCGATCTCTATCGCAAGGATGGCGGCTCGTCGGCCACCTACACGTACACGACGACCGGCCTGCCGGCCGATGCCAACGCGTTCCTCACGCAGGCGAACGGCCAGGGCCAGTCGGGCTACTGGTTCCTCGGCCCGATGGCGGTGGGTGCAGTGCAGGCGAACGTGTACATGAAGAACAACGCATCGAGCGCGACCTATACATACGATGCGCTGGCGCCGACGACGAACGTCAGCGATTTCATCGCGCAGGCCAACAGCGAAGGCGCGAAGGGCTATCGCGCGAAGGGCGGAATGGTGTTCGGCTCGACGATCTCGTGGGTCTACGTGAAGGACCAGACGCAGTCGCCGACCTTCACGTACCAGTCGGCCACGATCCAGTCGACCGGCGCGAGCTTCGTCCAGCAGGCGAACACGTTCGGCGCACAGGGCGCCGCGTATCTGAGCGATATCGCGCTCGGCGTGTCCTCGCCGGTGATGGCGTCGTACTATTTCACGCCGAAGAACTGCACGGGCTTCCTGTGCACGACGCTGAATCCGCTCACGCAGAACTGAGCGGGCGTTTCCGGCGCGGCGGGACGGGGTTTCGTGCCGAACGCGTCGTATCGAGTGCCTCAGGCGCGCTGCGTCTACCGTGGGTGCGCCTTTTGCCGCCGGCTTGCCGGCGGTATTTCATTTGCGCGGCCGCCAGCCGCGGAGCGACGACGCAACTTGTCCGATCGGATAAGTTCCCCTACGCGATTTCGCGATGAACTTTCGTTCAAGTTCAAAATCATCGGTCAATCAAATCGGACGTGTACTAAAAGGATAATGCACGACTGATTTTCGCAGTGTCGTTTGGCATGATCGGGACATCGCTACCCCAAATGTACCCATCGTGATGCCCGGTCCGGCAGGGAATCTGCCGCATGTCCGTACCCTCGGGCGCCGTCACGCCGAGCCATGCCATACAGCACGCTTCAATCCATTCGCCGCTACCAGAGCATCTCGATGTTCGGGGGCGGCATCGTCGTCACGATCCTGATCCTGATCGCCTGCGGGCTCGGGATCACTTCGATCGTTTACGGTTATCTGGACGGCGAGCGGCGCAATTTCCTGAACGGTGTCGAGGAAACCGCCGACCAGGTGCAGGTGGCCGAGACGTCGTTCCGCAACGGCGTCACGAATACGCAATTGATCTGGCGCGAGCTCGGCGCGGCGCCGGCGGACGTCACAAAGGCGTTCTTCGATAACGGTCAGCAGCTTGCGATCACCCCGTTTCCATCGCTCGTGGTCGGCGTGCCGGGCGCAACCGCGCAACGTGACGAGGTCGCGCGTTACCTTGCACTGTCGTTCCTGCTGTCGCGCATCTGCGCGGCGAGCTCGATCAATCGCGGGCGCACGCTCGAGGGCTACCACTACAGCACGCGAACCGGGATGTTCGGGCTGGTGCCGCACCTGTCGCGCGACAATCCGGCGCTCGCGTCGGCCGATGCGCGCGCGAAGGTGTTCGATGCGCTGCACGTGGATTTCGACGTTCGGCCGCCCGCTCCGAACGATGGGCGGCCGAACGTCCGCTGGCTGCCGCCCTATCTCAATCCGGTCACGGGGCAGGTGCGCATCCGGCTGGCCGCCGAGGCGCGATCCGATGGCCAGCCGTTCGCGGTACTGGTCACCGAATACGCGCCCGACTACCTGCTGTCATGGCTGCCCGAGCGCACGCCGGCCGGCGCGTTCTTCATCATGTCCGCGGACAATCGGCTCATTGCGATCGATCCCGGTGTCGAGCGCACGCACGCGTTGACCGAGCGCCTGTTGAGTCTTGACGTCGCACTGGGCGACCAAGCGTCCGGCGAGCCGCTCTTTCGCGACGGCGCGATTGTGTTCCGCAGCAGGCTCGCGGCCACGGGCTGGACGATCGCCTATGCGCTGTCGTGGGCCGACGTGGCAGCCGGCATCGGCGTGCAGGCCGGTGCGCTCGCGGCGACGACGCTTTTCGCGATCGCCGTGATGTGGCTGCTGCTCGTCCGGTTCCACCGGCGCGTGCTCGTGCCGGTCTACGCGCGCTCGGCGCGCGTGTTCGACAGCGAGGCGTTGTGCCGCAGCGTGATCGCGATGGCGCCCGTCGGCATCGTTCTCGTGTCGTTGTCCGACCGGCGCGTGATGCTTGCGAGCGACGCGCTGACGCAGATGTTGCTGCCGCACGGCGGCGATCATCACGCGCTTTCCGCGCAGGTGCTGGAGAAGTACGACGCGTTCGTCGCGAACGGCGGAGCCGGCCGGACGATGATGACCGAGCTCGTGCTCGATGCACACGGCGATGCGCCGCTCCATCTCGAGGTCATTGCGCACAGTGCGCGTTACCAGGGCGAGGACGTGCTGATCGCGGCGTTCGCCGACACGAGCGCGCAGCGCCGTCTCGTGCATCAACTCGAGGAAGCGGTGCGCGCGGCCGATTCCGCGAATGCGGCCAAGTCGTCGTTTCTTGCCGCGACGAGTCACGAGATCCGCACGCCGCTGAACGTGATCCTCGGCAATCTCGAACTGCTGGAACGCACGGCGCTCGATGCGTCACAGCAGAGCCGCGTGCAGACGCTGCGCGTGTCGGCCGAAGGGCTGCTCGCGATCGTCAGCGACATCCTCGATTTCTCGAAGATCGAAGCCGGTGCGATGTCGGTCGAGTCGATCGAGTTCGACGTGATTGCGGTGATCGAGCGCGAGCTTGCGGCATTCGCGCCGGTTGCGAAGGCGAAAGGGTTGCCGCTGTTCGCCGATATCGACGCGAGCGGCGCACAGCGCATGCGCGGCGACCCGACGCGGCTCGCGCAGGTGGTCGGCAACCTGTTGAGCAACGCAATCAAGTTCACGAGCGAAGGGCGCATCGTCGCGCGCGTGGCGGTGGCGCGAAGCCCGCGCGGTGCGCCCGAGCTCGCGATCGGCATCGAGGACACGGGCATCGGGATCGATCGTACGCAACAGGCCAGGCTGTTCAAGCCGTTTTCGCAGGTCGACGCGTCGATCACGCGGCGGTACGGCGGTACGGGGCTCGGGCTCGCATTGTGCGATCGGCTGGCCGCGGCGATGGGCGGGACGATCACGGTCGACAGTGCGCCGGGGATCGGCAGCCTGTTCACCGTTCGCCTGCCGCTGCACATGGGCATTGCACCGAAATGTCCCGTCGGCGCAGGGGCGGGCGCCGGCCGGGCGCTGATCGTCGTGTCGCCGGAGGACGCATGGCGCGCGTTCGCGTTTCCGCATCTGCGTGCATGGGGTTTCGATGTCGCGATGCATCCGAGTCCGATCGGGATTGCCGCCGGGTGCCTCGCGCGTGCTCACGCGATCGTGCTCTTCGGCGATTCAGACCAATGGCGGCGCGAGGAGCTCGACAGCATCGGCGGCGGTACGCCGGTCGTGCTCGCCACGCCGGACGGCCCGCTACGGCCGGACGTCGCGGGCCGTACGATCCGCGTGTCGAGCTATTCGCTGAACGGGCTGCGCTTGGCGATCGAGCAGGCCCGCGTCGCCCCGGCCGAATTGCTGCGCGGGCGGGGCCGCGCGGCCGATGCCGTTCGGCCGGCGCTGCCGGCAATCAGCGCACGTGTGCCACGCGTGCTGATTGCCGACGACGCGTCAGTCAACGGATCGATTTTCCGCGAACAACTCGATGTGCTCGGCTGCGTGGTCCGGTGCGTGTCGTCCGGCCGCGCGGCGCTCGATACGCTCGCTGGCGGCGCGTGGGACGTGCTGCTGCTCGGTGCCGACCTGCACGACATGTCGGCGCTCGAGCTGGCGGAAGCTGTCCACACCCGTGCGCTGGCGTGCGACATGATCGTCGTCGCGTCGCATCTCGCGCCCGACGACGCCCGGCGTTACGCGGCGTCGAACGTCGAATGCGTGCTGACCAAGCCGGTGACGCTGGCCGATCTGCGCCGCGGCCTGGTACGCATCGCGCGGCGGCGCGGAATCGCATCTCCCGCCGGTGCGGCGGACGAGCGGCCGGGGGCGGCGGTCACGGCCGCCGCCGCGGCGCACTGGCCGGGACGATAAAAAGAGAAACAACGTCGGCGCGCTGTACACCGGCTGCGTCGGAACGGGGAAGGCAGGCACGCCGCATCGCTTCGGTGCCGCGTGATTTCGACTGAAGAAGGAAGGGTAAGGCCGTGCGCTATATGGGAAAGGTGTTCAGGCTGCTGCTCGGATTTGCGACGCTGCCGGAGAAATCCAGACGGGATTTTCTCATGCAGCTGAACGAATTCATGATGATGTCGCCATCGCAGAAGCGGCGGATCATCACCGAATGGCAGCACGCCGCGGATGACGGATCGGGCGAATCCGACACCTCCGCGGTCAAACGCTAGCGGGCGGCTCCGGCCGCCGTGCGGAACGCGATGGATCGACGGCGTGGGGGCGCCGCCGATCGAACGCGTGTGGGCGTCGGATCCATGCAGGTTCGTGCTGCAACGCCGTGCCCGGCGAGGCTGCGACTGCATCGGATCGGGTGCGGGCGCAGGCCGCCATGCCGCATCGCACCGCCGCGATGCGGAACCCGTCTATTATCTTAAAATTACGCTGCGCACCGCCCGGTTCGCCGAACGTTGCAACGCGACCGTGTTGCAAGACCGATTCGAATCATGGCGCGTCGCACAACATGGCACGTAGGGCCACGTGTTTCGGGAGAAGAATGGAGATGGATGAATTTTTTGTGCGGGTCATGGTGGCGGACGATCATCCTTCGTCTGCACTCGGGATGTCTCAGGCGCTCGAGGGCGCCAGCACGATCAAGCTGCTCGGCGCCGTCTCGAATTCGACCGACCTCGTGGCGATGCTCGACGAGCAGCAGAGCGACGTGCTCGTGGTCGATTACGTGATGCCCGGCGGCAAGTACGGCGACGGCCTGTCGCTGCTGTCGTTTCTCCAGCGTCGCTACCCGGCGCTGCGCCTCGTGACGATCACGATGATCGACAACCCGAGCGTGCTGCTTGCGATCCAGAAGCAGGGCGTCGGGTGCATCCTGAGCAAGTCCGACGCGATTTCGCATCTGGTCGGCGCGGTGCATGCGGCGTTCGTCGGAGCGAACTATCTGTCTCCGTTCGTCAAGAAGCTGCTGGAGGAGTGCCAGCCGTCCGCGGGTATCCGCACGCTGACCGCCCGCGAGATCGAAGTCGTGCGGCTGTACGGGGCCGGCCTGACGGTCGGCGAGATCGCGGTCCAGCTTCATCGCAGCAAGCAGACGATCAGTTCGCAGAAGTCGAGCGCGATGAAGAAACTCGGCATCGTCCGCGATGCCGACCTGATCCGCTATGCAAGCGAGGGGCAGTTGCCCGAATTGCCCGGGACCGATGCCTAGTCGGGCGATCGCGGCGCGCGCCGGGGAGAGACTCCAAGAACAAGCATGCCCACGAAACTGAAAACGCTGCTTGCGCATGCCGCCGCGGCGGGCCGCAAGCCATTCGACCCGGGGCGCGTGCGGCGCCAGCAGCACGCATTGCTGTACGGCAGCGGCGCGGCGATTACGGCGTTTATCCTCGTGTGCGCGGCGCTCGTCGTGCGGCTCGAAGTGCTCGATTACTTCACGCAGGCTTCAGGGGCGTTTCTGCGGCGTGAGGCGCGGCTATCTGCCGAGCTGCAGGCGACGTACCTGCTGTCGGGGCAACAGGCGAACAACGCGATGAACCTCTGGAGGTTCGACAAGCAGGCATCGCGAGACGTTTTGCGAGAATTCACTGAGGGCCGCGGCAGGATAATCTGGCGCCGATCGGGCCAGATCGCGCTGATCGGACTGGCCGACATCACGCAGGATGATCGGGAGAGCCGGTATTCGCGCTATCTCGGCCTGATCATGCCGCAGTTGGAAGTGGCGCCCAAGGTGACCCCGGTTCTCCCGGGGTTCAACATTTACCTGATCGGTATCGACGGGAATTTCGTGGCCGTGGGCGGGGTCGGGGCCGCCACGCAGGCGGCCGCGTTGCCGGATGGGTTCCAGGTGAAGGAGCTGGCACGGCAGCTGATACCGTCCGATGCAGCCATCCCGCACAACGACGCGGTCCTGATCGAGCGGCGTTTCGATCCGCTGCTCGGGCATCCGATCATGCGCTTCGTCCGCCGGCTGTATGACACCGACGGGCAGCCGTTTGCCTGGAGCGTCGTCGCCGTGCGTTCCCAGGTCGATAGCATCCTCGCGCCGCTTTCAGGCGACGAGGACTATGCACTGATCGATACGCGCGCACAACTTCTGGCTGGCGCGCAGCGCAGCAGCGACATGATTCCCCGCGCGCTCGACCATGCGAACGATCCGCAACGCGAGCGGGTGTTCGTGCATCGCGTCGGCACCCGTTTCGTCATCAGCGACCGCTTGCCGAATTCCGATCTGGTGCTGATGGCGACCTTCTCGTGGCGCAGCGTCATGGGCGCCGTCGCGATACCGGCCGGCCTGACGGTCGCCACCGCACTGCTGACCATTGCACTGCTATGGATCTCGATCGTTACGTTCGATCGGCGTGCGTTGCGCCCCGCCAACCGCCGTGCGATTCGCCTGATCGAGAGCGAGGCCCTCAACCGCACGCTGATCCGCACGGCGCCAGCCGGACTCATGCTGCTGTCGCTGGCCAATGGTGACACGATGGTGCGCAATGACGCCGCCGAGGCCTATGGTGACGCCGGAACGGCGCCGTCGCTCGGCAAGCGCATCTGGCAGGCTTACCACGCCAGTATCGCGGGCGGGCGGGCGCCGCGCGTCGTCGTGCACGAGTTGCCGGTCGACCTCGCCCACGGCCGGACGACCTATCTCGCCGCGCATATCGTCCGTACGCGCTATCGCGGCGTCGACGTGCTGCTCTGCACGCTCACCGACATCACCGCGCGCAAGCAGGCCGAGGACAAGCTGCGCGAGGCGCGGGAAGCTGCGGACGACGCGAACAAGGCGAAGTCGACCTTCCTCGCGACAATGAGCCACGAGATTCGTACGCCGCTGAATGCAATCGTCGGCAATCTCGAATTGATGGCGCGCGCGGCGTTGCCGGCGGACGAGCGGCGGCGCCTGCAGACGGTGATGTCGTCATCGGATGCGCTGCTGCGCGTGATCAACGACGTGCTCGACCTGTCGAAGGCCGAATCTAACCAGATGGTGCTGGAGGCCATGCCGTTCGATCTGCGCGCGGTGTTGCACGACGTCGCGGCGATCTTCCGTCCGCTCGCGGAGGCGAAGCACCTGGCGCTCGACTGCCGGATCGCGCCGGAGCTGGCCGACGGCTATATCGGCGATCCGACCCGGCTGCGCCAGCTCGTATCGAATCTCGTCAGCAATGCAATCAAGTTTACGGAACGTGGTAGCGTCAGCATCGGCGCGCGGCTGGCGCCGGCGGCGGGAACCGCGCAGCGGCTCGAGATCGCGGTGCGGGACACGGGCATGGGCATTCCTGCCGACCGCTTGCCGTCTCTATTCGACGTCTACATCCAGACGGATGCGTCGATCTATCGCCGCTTCGGCGGTACCGGGCTCGGATTGCCGCTGTGCCGCCGGATTGCCCGGCTGATGCACGGCGATCTGGCAGTCGACAGCCGGGCGGGCGAAGGCACGGCGATCACGGCCATGTTGCCGCTGCCCGCCGCGCCTGCCGACTGGCGGCTGGCGTTCGAGGAACCGGATGCCGAGGTGCCGGTCGCGCCGGCCTGGCCGCACGAGGACGAAGCGCCGTTGCGTGTACTCGTGGCGGAAGATCATCCGGCGAGCCGCGCGTTGCTGCGAGATCAACTCGATGCGCTGCACTACGACGCGACGATCGTCGCAAACGGCATCGAGGCGATGCGTGCGTATTTTTCACATCCGTTCGACGTCGTGCTGACCGATCTCGGCATGCCGGAGCTCGACGGGTTCGCGCTCGCAAACTTCTTGCGCGAACAGGGTGCGAAGGTGCCGGTGATCGCGATGACCGCGCATGCGACCGACGAAGACCGCCGGAGGTGCACGGAGGTGGGCGCGGTCGAGGTGGTGCTCAAGCCGCTGTCGATCGATGCGCTCGAGGCGGTCTTGCGGCGGCACGGGATGCGTGGCAATTCCGTGAACACGTATTCCGCCGATTCCGAAGTCCTCCAGCCACCGGCGATGACGGACGAAATACGCGACAAGCTGCGTAGCGCGACGCGGCACTCCTTGGCAGTGGTCGAAGATGCGCTGGCGCGCGGCGATGTCGATTGCCTCGGGCGCGAACTCCATTCGATGCGCGGCGGTTTCGCGCTGGCGGGCATGGTTGAGGCAGGTGATGCGTGTGCGCGCGGCGAGCGCCGGCTCGCCGAAGGCGGCGTGAACGCGCTCTTGCTCGACTGGCCGGAAGCGAGGGGCGTCGTCGAGGCCGCACTGTCGAGATTGGCCGGCACCTGAAAAACGTCGGCTTGGCGACCGTGCGAGGTTCAATACGAGGATGTGTTCTACAGACTTGTATTTCGATCAGGACAGCGTTGCAAGACCCTGTTCGGGCACCGGTCGTTATATTCCTCTTGAAAGAAGACTGGCGGTTTTATGACGTCGGCCTGTTTTCGTATCTTCAGTTGATCCCGCTTGTTCATTGGTGGCCGACGTGGCGCGCGGCCGAAATCGGCGGCCACGCTGATTTTCGGTGCTATTTCGGAGCCGGAAAGCGGCGTCGTACCGTGCCGGAACGTTTATTCGCACCCTATCGCGCGTCTTCGGCGAATCCCCCTGCGCTCGACTCACGCTCGTGACTCTCGGTGCATAGGCGTTCGGCAAGCGTCTTGAATCTTTAGAACTATTTTACATTCCGTTGCGCGGGCGGCCAAAAACATTAATTTCGTACTCGTACTAGATATTTGGGGGTTTATATCGGTCGCGGACTAGATACGGATTTCTTATTGATTGGCATCATTGATCCCGCTCTGTAAGGAGTTAATCAATCACGTTTCATTTGGAGAAAATCGTGGCTCTCAACAAGAAGATTCTCGCATTCGCAGCAGTCGCAGGTATGTTCGCAGCTGGTTCGGCCATGGCGGCCGACGGCACCATCAACTTCACGGGCAACATCACCGCGGCATCGTGCTCGATCACCGGCGGCTCGGGCACGAACGTGACGGGCGGCAAGGGTAGCCAGGACATCGCGGTCAACCTCGGCACGGTCGCCGCGGATTCCATCGGCGGCACGTCGATCAACCTGAATCTCGACTGCGGCAACACGGCGACCGACCTGACGCTCGTCAAAATGAAGTTCGATCCGCAGTCGGGCTCGGGCATCGACGGCAAGAACAACAATCTGCTGAAGATCTCGGGCACGGCAACGGGTGTCGGTATCGGTGTGTACGACAGCAACAACAAGCTGGTGAACCTGGCGGCGAACGAAACGGTCAACGCGCCGCTGGTCAAGGGCGGTACGGACGAAGCGCCGGTTTACACCGCCGCACTGAACATGCGTGCCGGTTACGTCGCGAACGGCGAGAAGATCGACGCCGGTACGGCCAACGGCACGCTGCCGTTCACGCTGTCGTACGAGTAAATCCCCCAATCGAGCGGTGGCATGGCACGTCGTGCCGTGTCGCCGCCGCCTCCAGATTCAATTCCGTCATGAAGAAAAAGCTCATTGCCGGGCTGGTCGCGGCCGGCTCGATGTTGTTCGTGTCCATTCCGTCGCATGCCGGCGTTTCGTTGTCCGGCACGCGCATCGTTTATCCGGCGCAAAGCAAGGAGACGTCGGTCATCGTCAAGAATCAGTCGAAAGACGACGTGATGATCCAGTCGTGGCTTGAATTGCCGGACGGCAACAAAGGCGACCTGCCCTTTGCGATCACGCCGTCGCTGAGCCGCCTCGGCGGTGACAAGCAGCAAATCCTCCGGATCTTCTATGCGGGTGAAGGGTTGGCCGCCGATCGTGAATCGGTGTTCTGGCTCAGCGTGCAGGAGATCCCGCAAAAATCCAAGGGCGACAACTCCCTGCAAATCGCGGTTCGGCAGCGGATCAAGCTCTTTTACCGGCCTGCCGATCTATCCGGCAAGCCCGAAGATGCCCCGGGGCAGCTGAAGTGGCGTTGGAGTGAAAGCCACGGCAAGCCGGCACTGGAAGTCGTCAATGACACGCCGTACTTCGTATCGCTCGGCCACGCGAGTCTCAAGGCCGGCGGGAGCACGTACCCAGTCGTGACCGAAATGATCGAGCCCAAGTCGTCGAAGCGCCTCGCTGTCAAGAATTTGTCAGGAAACGCACTGCCGGCGAATACCAAAATTGAATTCAGTTCGATCAACGATTTCGGCGCAACGGTCGATACGCAATCCGACGTGACGAAGTAACGCGACGGTGTGCGGGTCAAATCGATTCTGCAAGTCTTGATAGATACGTTGTACTAACAAATATTGTATGAGGGGCGCGTAGTCGGACATGAACACTACTGTCAAGAAAATCGTAGAGGCATGCCAGCGCGCGTCCTGTCTGATGGCGCTTGGCGCCGCGTTTGCGCCCGTTGTGGGGCAGGCCGCCGAGTTCAACGAGATGTTCCTCAAGAAGGGGGACGGGCCCGTCGAGCTTTCGTATTTCGAAAAAGGCAGTTCGGTTGCACCGGGCATCTACGATGTCGATGTGTCGCTGAACCAGCAACGTGCGAAGCGCGAGTCGATCCTGTTCAAGTCCGATGCATCGGGCGAAGTCCGGCCCGTCATCACCTACGGATTGTTGAAATCGCTCGGCGTCGATGTGAGGCGTCTCGAGCGAGAGCACCGGCTGGAGCAGGGGCTGGCGGATGACGCGCCGATCGACTTTGGTGCGCTGGTGGACGGCGCGTCGACGAGTTTCGACGTCGGGACCCTGACGCTCGACGTCAGCGTGCCGCAGATCTATGCGCCTGGGCAAACGCGCGGCTACGTCGATTCGTCGCTGTGGGACGAAGGCATTACTGCCGCCTATTCGAATTATCAGGCCAACTTCAGTCACAACACCGATTCGGGCTACCGAAGCGACTACGCCTACCTCGGGCTGCGCAACGGGCTGAACATCGGTGCATGGCGTTTGCGCAACGAATCGGCGGTGTCGTGGCGGCGCGGTAGCCCGTCGGATTTCGCAGCGAACCGAACCTACGTCGAGCGCGACCTTCAGCGTATCAAGGGCCGGCTCTCCGCGGGCGAGGTGTATTCGTCCGGCGAGATATTCGACAGCGTGCGCTTTCTCGGCGTGCAGGTCAGCTCCGATACCGGGATGCTGCCGGACAACGAAGTCGGCTATGCGCCGGTAGTGCGCGGCATCGCGCAGAGCAACGCGGTGGTCGAGGTTCGCCAGAACGGCTACGTGATCTATTCGACGTCGGTGACGCCGGGCGCGTTCGAGTTCCGCGATATCTACCCGAGCGGCTCGAACGGCGACCTCGAGATCCGTATCATCGAATCCGACGGTAGCGTGCGCACGTATCGGCAATCGTATTCCTACCTGCCGGTCATGATCCGTCGCGGCACGATGCGCTATGCATTCTCGGCCGGGCAGTATCGCGGTTACGGGCAGTCGCGGCCGAAGTTCGCGCAGGGCACGCTGGTCTACGGCGTGTCCGACAACCTGACCGGCTACGGCGGCTTCATCGGCGCCGAGCGATACGCGGCGGTCGCACTTGGCGTCGGCTACAACTCGCGATTGGGCGGTGTGTCGTTCGACATCACGCACAGCCAGTCGAATGCGCCGGGCCGCAAGGCGAGCGGGCAGAGTTTCCGGTTCCTGTACTCGAAGACGCTGGCGGCAACCGATACGACGTTCACGATGGTCGGCTATCGCTACTCGACCGACGGTTATCGGACGTTGAGCCAGCACGTCGACGATCTCGATCGCCAGTGGGGCAGCGGGTATCGCCGCCAGAAGAGTCGCGTCGACCTGAACATCAACCAGTCGCTGGGCACGCGCGGGTCCGTGTACGCGAGTGTCGGCGATACGAGCTACTGGAACCAGGGCGGTTCGAGCCGCAACATCCAGCTCGGCTATAGCGGTGCGCTGAAAAATCTGAGCTACAGCGTCGCGGTGGCGCACACGCGGGATTCGGGGCCGTTTGGCCGTTCCGATACCCAGTTCACCGCGTCGGTCAGCATTCCGCTCGGCGGCAGCACCCGATCGCATCGCCTGTTCGCGAACACGGTCGCGTCGACGAACGGCGACATGAGTTCGCAAGTCGGCCTGAGCGGTTTCCTGAACGACTCGAATACCGTCAACTATTCGGTGCAGGGCGACTACCGCAAGCACAACGGTGGTTCGGGGGGCGTGGGCCTCGGCTGGGACACGCCGTTGGCCAAGTTGACGACGAACTACAACCAGTCGGGCCATGGCAAGCACGTCGATGTCGGCGTGGCTGGGTCGGTTGTCGCACATGGCGGCGGCATCACGCTGGGGCAGACCGTCGGCGAGACTTTTGCGATCGCCGAGGTGCCGGGCGTGCGCGGCGCGCGTTTCACGTCGTCGACGAGCATCAGCACCGACCGCCGCGGTTACGCGATCCTGCCGTATGCGCAGCCGTATCGCTACAACTGGCTCAACATCGATACCGAGAGCCTCGGCTTCGATACCGACCTGACCGACAACGCGAAGTCGGTGGTGCCGACGCGCGGTGCAATCGTCAAGGCGAAGTTCGCCGCGGAAACGGGGCGACGGGTTCAGTTCGACGTGACGACGGCAAGTGGCGGCAAGGTGCCGTTCGGCGCGACCGCCTATGACGAGAACGACAAGGTACTCGGCATGGTCGACAACGAGTCGCGCGTGCTTGTGTTCGGCATCAAGGAACAGGGGCGTCTGTCGATTCGCTGGAGCGAGGGCTCGTGCGAAGGCGGCTATGCGTTGCCGGAGCGGAAGAAGGCCGTTGCCTATGAGCGCGTGGCGATGAGCTGCAAGATGGCAGGTCGATGAGTGCCACATGAGGTGGCGGAACCGCTCGTTCTGCGAGCCGCGCGTCGGATTGATCGCGTGGCAAATCGATAACGTGGGCTCATGCCTGTTATATGCGGAAATGGATGCGTGGCGCACACATCACCGAGCGAATGAGAGTTGGAAGCTATTCCGCGCCGGAAGCGAATGTGCGCAACGAGATTGCGTCGTGCGGTCCGTCCTGCAGGCTACGTACCGGAGGTGTTTATGAAATTACTTGTTATGTGTGCTGTCGCCGTCGCGACGTCGATTCCTGTATCGGCTCTTGCGGAATGCTATGTGCAGGAGGATTACCCCAGTGAACAAAAGGTTCCGTATCAGAAGGTCGAGTTTCCTGCGTTTCAGCCCGCTGCTTTCGATCCCGAAGTGCCGGACGGCACCGTCTTGTACACTGGCAAGGGAACAGGAAGTGGGAAGTCCGGCACAGCATACTGCCCAGATGCCAACGGCATCAAACTCCCTATTGGGAACCGGATATATAGAGGCATCGGTGCCTATAACGCGAACTACCATACCTATGCGACTCCCGTGGCAGGCGTCGGTTATCGTATAAAGGGGGGGATCAATCCAAACCAATGGTGGCCGAACCAGGACTATATGCCTTCCACAGGGGGGCCTTTGTCGAGTTCGAGCGGCTTTACCATCGAGCTTGTCAAGACTGGCCCTATCACGGCGGCAGGGTCCCTGTCCGGCGAGATCGGACAAACATACTACCCGGACCACGGATCCGTGGTGCGCCGTCTTTTCTTGACGGGCGGTTTGCCGATTGTCCCTTCCGTGCCGACCTGTACGGTACAGAACAAGGTGATCGGCGTGCCGCTGGGTTCGGTTTCGACCAAGGCGCTTGAGACAGGTGGCGCGTCCGACTACCAGTCGTTCTCGATCAATCTGAGGTGCTCGAACGGGACGGCGGGGACATCGACCAGGATGTATATCACGCTGACCGATGCTGCGAGGCCAGGTAACCGCAGCGGCCTGCTGACACTGGCCTCGTCCGGTTCCAATGCCGCGACTGGAGTCGGAGTGGAAATCCGTCGAGCGAACGATACCATTGTCAGCTTCGGGCCGGATTCCCCCGCGTCTGGCAATCCCAATCAGTGGTTCGTCGGGCAGTACGGCAATACCAGCGTGTCCATTCCGTTGAAAGCGCGCTATCTGAGAGGGACCGGCCCGCTGAAGGGGGGATTGGCCGATGCGGCAGCGACGTTCACCATGAGCTACCAGTAGCACGAGCCGACACAGGAGCGGCTGTCGGAGTGTTCGACGACCGCTCGGGTCAGTCTGAATCAGCACCCGATATTGTGGGCCATGAGCGGCGCGTCGAGGGCGGGGTGCGCCAGCTTCGATCACTGTTCAGTCCGGGTTCGAATGTGCCGCGATGGATATCTCGATCTTCAGTCCATGCCTTGCGCAGGGCGTCTCGGGTAACGGGATACGAGCCAGTCAATCTTCGTATGGCAGTGACGTCATCGATAACTCATCGTGAACGTTGCATTGGCGTTCGCCGTTCCCGACGTAATGCGTGGGCTGGTTTGCACGTAGCGGGCGCGCAGCGGGATGCTCATGCCTGGCGCGCCTTGTGCGACTCGCCCACCCAGCCATTGATTGGTGTTGCCGATCGCGGCGGAATCCGGACCGTATCCGAGCACGTCGTCGCTCTTCAGGAGCTGAATGCCCACGCCGGTGGCGGTAGAACCCTTCGATAGCGAAAGCGTTGTCGATGTATTGCCGGGATTCGTCGCATCGGTCAGCGTGACATACACCTTGGCAGACATTCCCGTATCGCCGCCCGAGCAGGATATGTCGATCCCGAACGATCGGGACGGCGCCGTCGAGCCGACGCCGGTGAAAACGGTCGATGCCATCGTCTCACCCATCGGTACCGGGGTGCGTGGCGTCGTGACCCTACAGCTCGGAGCCTTGGGGGTGACGAGGACGGGTTTAGCGAAGCGATATTCCACCAGCACCTGATCCGATCCGCTGTTCGCCCAGTAGTTCGCATAGGCACCGCTCAATACGCCGCTTTCCGTCACGTTTCCGGTTTTGATCAGCTGGATCGTGGGTGCATAGTATATGTTCCAAGGCTCGACCAGAGCGCTCGGCCCATCGATGAAAGGTGCCACCTGCCCGGTGGGCGATACGACTCGCAATCCGACGTTCGGCACGGAAGTTGGATAAACCTTGTTGGCATCAGGCACTCCAACGCCGGCAATGTACGTATAGGTACTGGTGGAGCAGGTCGATTTAGGACCCCAAGGGTCAGCCGCATTGGTGAAGGTGAGTCCTGATCCTTCGGCTTGATAGATGATCCCACCGATCGGGATGTCACCGGGACTGAGAGGCGGGGGATTGAATCCGCGAACGGAGACGACGAAATAATCCCGCCCGTCTTTCGTGTTGGCTGTGAATGCGGCAAGGGCATGAATCGGCAGTAGTGCTAATAACAATATCGAGTATTTCATTCTTCATCGCCTTGTATCGGAAGTATCGGATTTTTTTCCGGGCTGCGGAGCAAGACAAGCACGGGATCTGGAGCCGGTGCTTAATGGACACCAACGTGGTCTGCTCAAGCAGGTCTGCGATTGTTCATTGGGGCGGAGAAGATTGAAATGGGACAAGTACCAAATCCGATTACCGGAAAGCGAGGCAGATGCGATACATAACAGGCAGGCCGTTGCCGTCGTTACCGGATTGTCCGAATCGGTGTCCCCGTGTGAACCGAATTCGCGTGTCATCTTGCTGTTCGTACTGAAAATCCAAAAGACCGGCTCGCCCGGTATTCCCGGTTGACCGGTCCATGGGCCGACAGCCCGGAGGCTGCCGGCCACGCGCGCTTATCCTGCTTGCGACGCGTCATGGCGTTCGGGCATCGGTTCGAACTGACGACACCGAACGCCATTGCGGGTGGCGCTTAGGGCGCCACGTGCCCGTAGTTGACGCCGACCAGCGGGCCGTGGAGCTGGTCGTAGCCCGCCTTGACGTCGATACGGCTGGTGGTCGACGAGCCCTCGATGAAGCCGAAGTTTCCGCCGGCGAGGCCGCCGAGTCGTGCATACCTGCCGCCAGAAACCGTACCGCTCGACGACGACGCCGTGACGACGCCACCGTTGCTGCCGACGAGGCCGCCGACGTAGCTGAAGTCTCCACCCTTCGCCGAGCCGGTTGCGTGCGACTGAGAGACCTGGCCGATGAGGCTGCCGACCAACCCGCCGACGTGGCTGTTCGCACCGGCTTCGACATGACCCGATGCGCGCGACTGCTCGATGCGTCCGGAATCGTTGGCGCCGATCAGGCCGCCGGCCTTCGACAGGTCGCCGGCCTTCACGGCACCATCGGCGCGCGTGTCGAGCACGGTGCCCGTGTTGCTGCCGATGAGGCCGCCGGCCGTGGAGGCCATCCCGGCCGATACGTTGCCGAGTGCCCTGGCCGTTTGGACGATGCCACGGTTGGCACCGACGAGCCCGCCGGCCGTGCTCGAGGCGCCGGCGGTCACGTTGCCGGACGCGCTGGACGATTCGATGCGGCCAGTATTGACGCCGGCGAAGCCGCCTGCCGAGCTTGCGTTGCCGGCGATCACGTCTCCGGATGCATCGGATGTCGCGATGGCGCCCGTATTGATCCCGGCAAAACCGCCAACCGTGCCTGCGTGCTCGCCGGTCGCGGTGCCGGCAGCCAGCGACGTCTCGACGAAGCCGTCGTTCCTGCCCGCGAAGCCGCCGATCGTCGATTTGTCCGCGGCCTTGACGCTTCCGTGAGCGCTCGATGCATGGATTCGGCCGGCCGCGTGGTTGCGGCCGACGAAGCCGCCCGCCGTGCTGTCCGTACCGGCGATGACGCTACCGTTGGCGGTCGATGCGGCGATGTCGCCTTCGTTGTAGCCGGCGAAGCCGCCTGCTGCCCAGGTCGAGTTGCCGGCCGCCACGTTGCCGTTGGCCTGCGAAGTCTTGATACGGCCGAGGTTCGAGCCTGCAAAACCGCCGACCGTGCCGGAGGCCGTCGCGACAACGTCGCCGTTCGCGGCGGACCGTTCGATCTCGCCGGAGGTCACGCCGACGAAGCCGCCCGCGATGCCGCGATCGCCGACCGTGACCTTGCCGTTGGCGCGAGACGCCAGGATGGTGCCGGCATTGGCGCCGACCAGGCCGCCGGCAACGGCATACTGGCGCGCGGTGACGGCCGTGGACGACGAGGAATCCGTGATGACGCCGCCACGTTCGTTAACCCCGACCAGGCCACCGACCATCGCCTTGTCGCCCATGCCGATGACGCTGCCCGTGCTCGACGACGCTTCGATGAGCCCCGTGTTCATGCCGACGAGGCCGCCCGTCGCTCCGTCGAGTGCCGCCGTCACGCGCACGTCGGCGTGGCTGTCGCGGATCGTCGCCGCCGGAATCGGCGGCCGCGCCAGCAGCGAACGGTTTTCGCCGGCCAGACCGCCGATCGACAGGGCATCGCGACCGCCGTCGATGCGCCCGGATACTTGCGCATGTTCAATCGTGCCGTAGTTCGCACCGACGAGCCCGCCGACGATCGTGCGCCCCTGCGTCGTGACGACGACGTTGCTGGCCTTCACGTTCGAGATCACGCCGGTGTTCATGCCGGCCAGCGTGCCGACGAACGTCGGCGAGCCGTAGGGCAGACCGTTCGCGGTCGTCGCGATGTTAAGCAGGTTGAGGTTCGCGATGCGGCCCGCGTTCTGTTCGAACAGGCCGACGGTGGTTTGGCCCGGGTTCGAGATGATCAGGCGGCTGATCGTATTGCCGAGGCCGTCGAACGTGCCGGAGAACGCGCCGCCGCCGGCGAGGCTGCGGAAGCGCGCATTCGCGCCGTCGATCGCGTTGCCCATCACGTAGCGGCCCTTGAGGTTCGCGTCGACGTTGCGCAGATCGGCGAGGGTGTGCAGTACCTTGTAGTCGTCGCCGTTCGAGCGGAACGACGCGTTGTCGCCGGACAAGGTCACGGCGGCGTCGTTCGCGAGCGTATGGCCGTTCGTCGAGTTGAGTTCAAGGTGCGCGTTGCGGCCAGTGAGTTTCAGCGCGTCGTTGATGCGGATCTTGTCGGCGGCATTGACGAAGAGGCGCGCATTCGCGCCGGTCGCCGATACTTTCTTCTGAAGATCGACATTGCCCTTGCGCGAGGTCAGCGTCAGCGCGTTATTGCTGGTCCACGATACGGGGCCGGCGACGCTCAGGTCGCCTTTCGTATTGACCAGTTCGATGTTGGTCAAGTCGAGGTTCCGTGCAAGCGTGCCTGTACCGATGGTGCGGCCGCCGTTCTCGTCAAGCCCGACGTCGTCCACGCCGGCGTTTGCCGCTTCGATCTTCCACGACCCGGTCTGGCCGTTCAAGCCGAGCGTGTCGACGCGTGTGGTGGAGGCAATCGTCACCTGCTCGCCGCGCGTCAGGACCTCGCCGCCGCGTCCGGCCGTTGCGCTGGCGTCGAGCTTGCCGGCAACATGGACCGTCCCCCCGTCGAGCGTGATTTTGCCGCCGTTGCCGGAGAGTCCCTTCGCTTCGATCGTTCCCGCGTTGTTGACGACCGCGCTCAGCAGATCGCCGGCTGCGCGCGCGGTCATCAGCACTTCGCCGCCGTCGGCGTTCAGCAGGCCGCCGTTGCTCGCTTGTGCATCGACGGCGCCGCCTTCGACCTGCAGGTTGAGCAGGCCGTTGCCGTCGAAGGTCACGTTGAATGCATTGCCGGCGCCGAGCGCGACACGCCCCATCTTCGCCTGGATTACGCCGTTGTTCGACACGCGCGCACCGAGCAGCGCGACGCTGCCGCCATCGGCTGCGGTGATCTTGCCGTCGTTGACGATCGATGCATTCGAGTTGCCGGCGAAGCGATAGTTGCCGGCGAGGAAGTCGGCATCGGCGATGTTCTGCGTCGACGCAACGAGGCCGCCGACGTTGATCTGCGCGCCGGAGCCGAACAGCACGCCGTTCGGGTTGACGAGGAAAACCTTGCCGTTGGCGTCGATCTGGCCGTGGATCTGGCTGCCGTTGTTGCCGATCACGCGGTTCAGTGCGATCGACTGGCTGCCCGGTTGCTGGAACGACACGCGTTCGCCGCCGGCGACGCTGAAGTCCTGCCAGTTGGTGACGAGTTTGTCGGAGTGCTGGTTGATGGACATCGACTTGCCGTCGTCGCCACGGACGATGTCAGCCTTGCCGGAGGTGATCGCTTCGCCGGTGGGCAGTGCAAAGGCGGGCAGCGCGGCGAAGCCGAGCAGCGAGACGGCGGCTGCGGCGATGCCCTTGCCGCCGGCGGACTTGCCGCGGCGTCGCGCGGTTTCCCCGACGGCGTTCCAGCAACCCTGCGCCGGGTTCCATACCAGTGCGTACGTCTTGTTCATGTTGTTGATGTCCTCTTGATGAGTGCCGTTGAATTGGCTTTTGTACGATCTGTATACCTAAACAAATCGCCGTTCCGGATCGGAAAAAGTCGCCGACCCGTCGTTGCGCGGATGGCATTGCCATCCGCTCGATGCCTGACCCGATTCGCGTCTGGAAGCGGGCCGGGCGCTTGCTGCTGCTCAGAAATATTGCGTGGCCTGTAGCCAGACGCTTGGCGAGCGCGTGACGTTCGCGACGTTCTCGGCCCGGCCGAACGGAAGTGCGGCGGTCACGCTGACTTGCCGGCTCGAGCCGAACCAGCTGGCGCCGGCGCCGGCCGACGACAGCTGCAGCGTGTTGCGGTTGCCGTTCCACGGTTGCTTGTTGACCTGGATGCGGCCGGTGTCGACGAATGTGCTGACCTGGATGCCGGGCGCCGCCTGATAGCGCAGCTCCGCGCTCGCTTGCCAGCCCTGGTCGCCGCTACCGGCGCCAAGCGCATACCCGCGCACGCCGTAGGGCCCGCCGAGGCTGAATTTCTCGGAGCCGTCCAGGTTGCGAGATGCGAGTTGTGCACCGAATTGCGTCAGGAGCTGCAGTCGCGCGCCGAGCGCCTGCAGCCGCATTGCGTTGACCGTGAGCTTGGTGAAGCGATCATGCGTTCGGTTCAAGTCGTTCATGCCGAGCGCGTCGTTGCCGCTCAGGCGGCCGGTGCCGAGCGTCACCGAGACGCTGCTGCGGCCGCCGCCGAACCAGCCATCCTGGCCATAGCCGTTGATGCCGAACGTCCAGAGATCGACGTGCTTGTCGCTGACGAGGTTGTAGAAACCGTATTCGTCGCGAAGCTGCTTGTTCTCGTAGGTGACCTGTGCGCTGACGCTCGCGCGGCGGCTGCGCACCAGCGGCTGCGTGACGAATGCGCTGCGCACGCTCGCGTTGCCGTGGTAGTCGAGATCCTTGAACGTGCCGCCGAGCCGGTAGGGCATCGTGGAATACGCGACGCCGATGCGTGTCGATGCCGGACCCACCGGCACCTGGTATGCGGTGCGGAAGTAGCGCTGGGATGTGTTGCTCGTCAGGCCGCGCAGCGAGAGCCGGTCGCCCACGCGCAGCGGCGCGTTGACGTCGACGCTGGCGCTTGCTCGATAGCGGCCGGTAACGGGATCGCCGAAGTTGTCGACTTCGATCGAACCGCTCGCGAACGGGCCACGTTCGGCGTCGATCATGAGATCCGTCGTGCCCGGCTCGGTGCCCGGCCGCAGCGTACCCTTGGCGGTGACGCCCGGCATCTCGTCGAGCAGCGTGAGGCTGCGTTCGAGATCATCGGCGTGCACGATGTCGCCGGACCGCAGCGACGCGAGCGGCTGGCGCAGCGCGCGATCGATCACGCGCGTGCGGTTGTGCAGTTCGAGTTGTCCGTAGTGCCCTTCGACGACTGCAATCCGGACGACACCGTCTTCGATGTCCTGACGCGGCAGATATGCGCGGGCGAGTACGTAGCCGCGCGAACGATAGTAGGCAGTGACGCGTGCGGCGGCCTGCTGCAACTCACCGAAACCGAGGTCGCGGCCGATGAGGTCGGCGAGCGGAAGCGTCAGCTGCGATGTGGTGAAGCGTGTATTGCCTTCGATGTCGAATGCATGAACGGTGACGCGCGGGCCGGCATCGTCCACGGGCGCGGGCGTTGCCTCGGCCGGCGTGATGTCGATTTCGGGGCGGGTCGTGGCGGGCAGCGACGGCCGGACGGTTTCGATGTCGCGCATCGACTGCCCGGCATTGGGGACCTGTGCATGGGCGAGACCGGGGAAAAGCAGGGCCGCGACGAAGTATCCGATTTTTCGGTTCGCGACGGGTGGCGCGTGCGCACCGCAGGGTGCCGTTCGCGGTTCGGGACACGGTGTTGGCGGCAGGCCGGAGGCGGTCACCGACATGCGGACGATCATCGATGGCCGAGTGCGACAGTTGATGTAAATACCTCACCCCGGATTCAGATGCGTGGACCAGTCTCAGCCTTCTGCGACGGTCCGTTATTGATGCCGGGAATAATACGAAAGCGACGCGCACGTGAAAATCGAACTAGTACTAGCGCATTTGCGAAATTACTCTGTCTTGCCTGATTTTCGCGGATGCGCGTTTGACCAATCGTATCGATGCATCGATCGGAGGCATCACACGGCATTCGTCGGCCGGTAGAACAGGCTTGCCTCGCGCTTTTCGACTGACGCGAAGGCAGGGCGATACGCGTTGCCGTCACTTGACCATTCTTGATTCCTTGAGTAGGTGACGGAGTCTTGTCGATGAATGGGACAAGACTCATCGGGACGCCAATTTATTTAGTACTTGACCGATTTAAAACGGCAAATCGGGATGGCAGTATCGATACCTGACTCATGTCGGTAAGTGGTGGAGCGGCGATAAGCCGAGCGCAGCATGCTTCGGCGAGCGCTCGAACATCGCGGTCGGTTCGTGAAATTTAATGGTTTGTGACATTGATCGCAGGCCGTCTCCCCGACATGTATTTCGTATATCTAAATAATGGAAGAAGTCGCGAGCCTGTTCAGTCATGGATCGGGCCGGTGGAAAGCGTGCGCGTCGAGCGCGCGCTGCCGTCCCGTCGTCATTGGCTTGCGGTGAGTGATCGATCAGGTTTATGCGCTCGTTCAACCCTATTAGAAACGCCCCCGTCGTTCAGGGAAAGAGCTCCTGGCTCCGTCTCGCGGATATCGTCCTGCTCGCCGCCACCGCCTGGATGGCGAAGCGCTGGTTCGACGGATCGCAGCAGTCCGTGTCCGATGCAGTCGTGATTGCGCTGTCGATTTCGTGCGCGCTGGTTCTGTTCCCCTCGGTCGGTACGTATGACGGCGCGGAACAGCGAACGTCGTGGCGCCGCATCTGGTGGATGCCGGGCAGCGTTGCAGTCGCATTGTGTGTCGGTGCGGTGACGGCGGTTGCGTTCAATCCTGCGTACGCACGTTCATTGGAGTGGGTGATCGGCTGGTTCGCATTGGCGACGGTGATGCTGTCGGCGTCGCGAGCGGTGTGCTGGTGGCTCGGTATCGGTACGACGCGACGGGCGGCTCGATACCGGCCCGTCGCGCTTGTCGGGCATCGCGCTCGCTGTCTCGCGCTTGCAGGTCGAGATCGAGATGTTCATGTGGCTGACTTGCCGCTTCAGGTGGCAGCGATTCTCGACATGTCCGAACCGCCGGCGGCTAACGTCGACGACGCGCGCGTGTTTCTCGATCTCGACACTTTCGTCGAGTGCGTGCGTCGTGTCGATGTCGGGGAAATCCGGATCGTGCTGCCGTTGTCGGAGGCCGATCGCGTCGGCGCGATCGTTCGCGCGTTCGACAAGGACCTTGTCGACATCCGGTTCATGCCCGACCTGACCGAGGTGACGCCACTGCGCCCTTGCGCGGCACGTTCCGGCTATTCGCTCGATCTCGTGGCATCGCCGCTGTCGGCACGGGCACGTGTCGGCAAGGCAATTTTCGATCGCATGTTCGCCGGCCTCGCGCTGATTGCGATCGCGCCGCTGCTGGCGGCGATCGCGATCGCCGTGAAGCTGTCGTCCCCGGGGCCGGTGTTGTTCCGCCAGCGACGCAAGGGCGCTTACGGGTGCGTATTCACGATCTACAAGTTCAGGACGATGCGCGAGCACGACGCAGCCGCATCGGGCGAAGTCCGGCAGGCGACACGAGGCGATCCGCGCATCACGCGCGTCGGCGCGCTGTTGCGGCGCACGAGCCTCGACGAGCTGCCGCAGTTCTTCAACGTGCTGATGGGCGACATGTCGGTGGTCGGGCCGAGGCCGCATGCGGTGGAACACGACCTCGTCTACCAGGAGCTCGTCGATGGCTATATCCAGCGCTATCGGGTCAAGCCCGGCATTACCGGCTGGGCGCAAGTCAACGGGCTGCGAGGCGAGACCGACCGTATCGAAAAAATGCAGCGGCGAATCGAGCACGACTTGTACTACCTGCGGAACTGGTCCCTTGCGTTCGACGTGCGCATCGTGCTGGCGACGCTGTTTCACGGGAAGGCACACAGCAATGCGTATTGACGAACACACTTCACGGCAGGCGCGCGTCGCGTCCGCTTGCCGCTTTCTGCCGAAGCCGCGCCACGCAACTGCATGGCTGATGTGCGCCGTACTGACCGGGTGCGCCTATGCGCCGGGCATGCGAATGGCTGCACCGGCAGATGCGCGGAATCCCCAGGCTGTCTATGTCGATGCGGACAGCGACGGCGTGCGAGCCGATCGGCATATCCCGATCGTCGAACTCGATCTCGGTCGCGTCCGACAGATGCGCGGCCATGCCGCCCAGGCGTCGCTCGACATGTCGCGCGCGCTCGCCGGAACGCCGGCGCCGTACACGATCGGTCCCGGCGACGTGCTGCGGATCGTCGTCTGGAACCACCCGGAGCTGGCCGCCGCGCAGGGGCCGCAGCAACCGGGTGCCACGCGCGACGCCGATCCGGCCGCCGGCTTCGTCGTCGATCAGGACGGCGCGCTGTCCTTTCCGTACGCGGGCCGGATCGAGGTCGCCGGGTTGCGGCCGGAACAGGCACGCGACCGTGTCGCGGCGGCGTTGTCCCGCTACTTCCGCGATCCCCAGATCACGCTCGGCGTTGCGTCGTTCAGGTCGCGGCAGGTGCTGGTCGAAGGCGAGGTGCGCAATCCGGGTGTCCTGCCGCTGAACGATGTGCCGACGACGCTTTACGAGGCGATCGGTCGTGCGGGCGGATTGAGCGATTCGGCCGATCGCAGCCGGATCGAACTGGTTCGCGACGGCGCGGCGTACACGCTCGACCTGACGCAACGAACGACCGCGCAAAGCAGCGCGGCGCGCGTTGCGCTGAAGCCGGGCGATCTGCTGCGCGTCGCGTCGCGCAACGACAGCCTCATCTATGTGATCGGCGAGGTCGGCAAGCCGGTGGCCGCGACGCCCGATCGCAACGGGCGCATCACGCTGGCCGATGCGTTGGTGCAGGCCGGTGGCCTGAATTCCGGTTCGGCCGATGCCGCACAGATGTACGTGATCCGCGGCTCGCTCGACGAGCAGCCGCAGGTGTTCCACCTCGACGGCACGTCGCCGGTCTCGATGCTCGTCGCGAAGGAGTTCGACCTGCAGCCGAAGGACGTCGTCTATGTCGACGCGAACGGCCTGGTGCGCGCGAGCCGCGTGCTGAACCTGCTGCTGCCCGCCATCAACGCCGGCCTGACGGCCGGGCTGGTGACGAAGTGATGCATGGCGCCGCCGCGCGCCTGTCCCGATACCTCTTATGTATTCCGAATTCATGATCTCCCGCGTTCTCTTCGTTTGCAGCGGCAATCTGTGCCGCAGCCCGATGGCCGCCGGCCTGTTCGCCCGATTGCTGCCCGAGGTGGCGGTGATGTCGGCCGGCCTCGATGCGCCGGTCGGCGAACCCGCAGCACCGGAAGCCGTCGCGGTGCTGCGATCGCACGGCATCGATCTGTCCGGCCATCGCGCGGCGCGCCTGTCGGACGCGATGTGCCGGGCGGCCGACCTGATTCTCGTGATGACCGTGGCGCAACGGCGCGAACTCGAAGCACGGCATCCGTTCACGCGCGGCAAGGTGTTTCTCGTGCGCGCGTTCGACCAGGTCGACGTGTTCGATCCGGTCGGCGAACCGCGCGAGCGCTTCGATGCGTGCTACGCACTGCTCGCGACCGGCGTGTCCGACTGGATCGCCCACCTCGGCTACGCGGGCCGGCGTCGATCGGGAGGCTGGCAATGACGAGAACCTCAGCCCAGGAAGGCACATTCGATTTCGCCGCATTGCTCGACACGTTCCTGATCCATCGCCGGACGATGGCGGTGGTCTTCGCGACGTTCGCGATCGCGGGCGTCGCGTGGGCGATGCTGTCGGCGCCGGTTTATCAGGCCGACATCCTCGTGCAGGTCGAGGACAGCAGCACGGATTCGATGGCACGTTCGGCGTTCGGCGACCTGTCGTCGATGTTCGGCGTCAAGACGTCCGCCGAGACCGAAAAACGTGTGCTCGGATCGCGCTTCGTCGTCGCGCGCGCCGTCGACCGGCAGCGCCTGTTCATCGATGCGCGGCCGGTGCGTTTTCCGCTGATCGGCGGTGCGCTCGCACGAATGAAGGGCGCGGGTGAATCGCCGGACGCGTCCGGATGGGGCGGCTATGCGTGGGGCGACGCGCAGGCGGCGATCGACGTGTTCGACGTGCCGGCACGATTCGAAGGAGAACGGTACGCGCTCGTCGTGCTGCCCGGCGGGCGCTATGTGCTGTCGGGGCCGGGGCTTGCCGGGCCCGCGACCGGCGAGGTCGGGCGGCGCATGCAGTTCGACGGCGCGAGCGGGCCGGTCGCGTTGAAGATCGATGCGCTGCAGGCGGCGCCGGGTACGCGCTTCGCACTGGTCCGGCATGCGCGCCTCGACGCGATCGTCCGGTTGCAGGACGCACTCGGCGTGGCCGAAGCGGGCAAGGATTCGAACGTGCTGAGTGTCCGGCTGCGAGGTACCGACGCACACCGGATCACGGCGACGCTCAACGAAATTGCCGGGTTCTACGTCGAGCAGAATGCTGCGCGCAAGGCGGCCGAGGCCGCGCGATCGCTTGATTTTCTCGAGCGGCAGCTTCCGGAGCTGCGCCGCACGCTCGACGATTCCGAGGCACGGCTGGCTGCCTTGCGCAGCAAGCTCGGATCGGTCGACGTTGCAGGCGACGCGCAGGCGATCCTGCAGGCGGCGGCCGACAACGAGACGCAACGCGTGCAGTTGCGCCAGAAGCGCGCCGAACTGTTGGGCCGCTTCACGGCGGAGCACGAATCGGTCGTGTCGCTCGACCGGCAGATTGCCGTGCTCGATGCGCAGGCAAACGAAATCGGCACCCGGATCGCACAGTTGCCGAAGCGGCAAGGCGAGCTCGTGCGGCTGGAGCGCGACGTGAAGGTGAACAGCCAGCTTTACGTCGGCCTGCTCGACAACATCGAGCAACTGAAGCTGCTGCGCGCGAGCCGTATCGGCAACGTGCGCGTGCTCGATCTGGCCGAGGAACCGCAGCGGCCGATCCGCTTCCGGCGGGTGCTCGGGATCGCGGGCGCATGCCTGCTCGGCGCGCTGCTGGCGATGGCGGCCGCCTACGGACGCGGGCTGCTTTGCCGGGCACCGTCCGATCCGGCGGAACTCGAGGACGCGACCGGCCTGCGGGTGGCTGCCGCCGTGCCGCGCGTGATCGGCAGGCGCGGCGCCGGCATGGGTCCGCTCGCGAGCAGCGATCCCGACGATCCGGCGATCGAGGCCCTGCGCAGCCTGCGTGCGACGTTGCAGTTCTCGATGCGCACGTCGGGCAACAACGTCGTGCTGGTCACGGGCCCGACGCCCGGCGTCGGCAAGTCGTTCGTGTCGGCCAATCTCGCGCTGGTGCTCGCGGCGGTCGGCCAGCGTGTGCTGCTGGTCGACGGCGACTTGCGCCGCGGTCGGCTCGACGCGATGTTCGGCACCGCGCCGGCCGGTTTCGCCGACGTGCTCGCGGGCGACGCGTCGGTCGATGGCGCGATTCGCGCCACGCGTCATGCCAATGTCGATTTCCTGGCGTCCGGTGTGGGCCGCCGCAATGCCGCGGACCTGCTCAACGCCGGGACGCTGTCGGCCGTCATGGCCGAGCTGGCGAGCCGTTACGACGTCGTCGTGATCGACAGTCCGCCGCTGTTGCTGGTCACCGACGCGACGCTGCTGGCGCCGTTTGCGGCAGGCAATGTCTACGTGGTGGCGCGAGCCGGGCGCACCGAGCGCGGCGAACTGCAGGAAGCGGCGCGCCGTCTGCGCCAGGTCGGCGTCGAGCTCGACGGCGTGATCCACAACGGTATCGATCCGCATGCCGGTCGGTTCCGCTACGGCATGAAGTACGCGACCTATCGATATGGCGCGACGAAGACGCGTGCCGGCGAACCTGGGCAGGAGGTTCGGTCATGACGCGTGCGACGAGACGCGATGCGACGGCGCTCGTACTGCTGGTGCTGAGCGCGGGTGGTGCGGCGGTGCTGGCATTCGCGGTGCAGGCCGTACTTGCCCGCGCGTGGGATGTCGAGGCCTATGGCCATTTTTCGACGGCGCTGGCCGTCGTGACGATCGCCGCGCCGGCGATCGGGTTCGGCATACCTGCGTTCTGGCTGCGTGCCTACGGGGTTGAAGGGGCGCGCGCGGCGCGCTGGGTGCCGGCGTCGCTGCACTTCATCTGCATCAGTGCGGTGGTCACCGCCGCGGCCGTCGCTGCATGGGCGGGCGTCGGCGTGCGCGAGCACGACACGGCGCACCTGTTGCTGTGGATGCTGCCGGCGTTGCTGGGCCAGAGCGCCGTCGAGCTGTGTGGCGCGCGTTACCAGCTCGAAGGCCGATTTGCACGGGTGAGCGCATGGCAGCTCGCTCAGCATGCGGCACGGTTCGTCGTCGCGGTGCTGGCCGTCCGGCTGCATGCCGGCACGACGTTCGTCGCCATCGCATTCGGCGCGATTGCCGTCGGCATGACGGTCGGCGCGTGGCGGTCGATGCGCGTGCTGCGCAACGGGCATGCCGTACTCGATGGCCATGGCGACGGGACGGACGCGGGCGGCCCGGCCGAACCGGTGCCCGGTGTCGCACAGGTTGCGCGGCAGGCACTTCCGTTCGGCGTCGCGAGCCTGCTTTATTTCGCCTATGCGCAGGGCGGCCTGATCGTGGCGGCCGTCATGCTCGGGCCGCGCGATGCGGGCACGTACAACGTCGTCGTCACGACGCTCGCCGCGGTCTACCTGTTGCCGGCCGTGTTGTTCCAGAAGCTGCTGATGCCGCGTCTGCATCGATGGGCGGTGACGGACCCGGCGCGCCTGCGGCATGCGTTTCATGTCGGCAATCGCTGGATGGTGCTGGCGGGCCTGGCAGTGGGTGTGGCGCTCGTCGTGGTTGCGCCGGCAGTCGTGCCGTTCGCGTTCGGCGAGCGCTATCGCGACGCGGTTCCGCTCGTGCAATGGATGGCAGTCTGCGCGCCGCTGCGGTTCGTGACGACCAGCGCATCGTCGGTGATGACGACACGCGATTTCATCGTGCTCCGGAACCGGTGCGCGTTCGTCGCGCTCGCCGTCGGCATCGGGCTCGGCGTGGGCTTGATGCCGGGCTGGGGATTGCCCGGCGCGGTGGCTGCGGCGATTGCGGGCGAGGTGCTCTGGTGTGCGCTGGCATGGGCGGCGGGGCGGCGTTGCGTGGCAGCGGTGTCATCCGGGCACGTTCCTGACGGGTGCGCCGATGCACGGGCGGCGACGCGCGGCGTGTCGGTCGCAGCGGCAGCACGGGCCGACGCCGATCGTCCGCCGGTCGCGCCGGTCAGCGTGATCGTGCCGTGTCATTGCAGCGTCGCGACGCTCGAGCGGGCGGTTGCGTCGGTCTACGCGCAGACGTGGCGGCCCGCCGAGCTGATCCTTGTCGACGATGCGAGCCCCGACGACACGCTCGCGTGCATCGAAAGCCTGCGAACGCGATACGGCGGCGACTGGATTCGCGTGATCGCGTTGTCGCGCAACGGTGGCCCGGGCGTGGCGCGCAACGTCGGCTGGTTGTTCGCGACGCAGCGCTTCGTCGCGTTCCTCGACGCGGACGATACGTGGCATCGCGACAAGATCGCGCGCCAGTGCGGCTGGATGGAAGCCCGGCCCGAAGCGGCCATCACGGGCCATCCGGTGCAGCAGCTGCCGGAGGGGGGCGCGTTGCCGGCCGATCGTGCGGCGCATCGTCCGCCCGTGCCGGTGTCGCGTCGCGCCGTGCTGTTCTCGAATCGCTTCACGCCGTCGAGCGTGATGGTGCGCGCCGATGTCGCGGCCCGCTTCGACGAGCGCAAGCGTCACGCCGAAGACTATTTCATGCTGCTGCAGCTCGTACTGGTCGAGCGCGGCGCCGCCTATCTGTTCGACATGCCGCTGTCGCATGTCTACAAGGCGCAGTTCGGCGCCGGTGGGCTGAGCGGCCAGTTGTGGAAGATCCAGCAGGGCGAGCAGCACAACTACCGGCACTTCCGTCGCGTCGGCGCGATCGGCGTCGGCGAATGGTGCGTCCATGCGGCGCTGAGCTTCGCCAAGTATCTGCGGCGATGCGCGCTGTCGGGGCGGTTCGCATGAACGGTCGCGCGTCGTGGGTGCGGAGCGCTCGATGATCCAGTACATCGTTCCGCTCGCGATCTTCTATTTCGGCGTAGCCCTGTGCGCGACCTATGGCGGCACGAGCCGGGCGGTACTGCTGGCGGCTGCGTTGCCGATGATCGCGCTCGTCGTGCTGCGCGGGCATGCCGGTACCGACACCGCCGCGTATTACGCCGCGTTTTCCGGGCTGGACGCGGGGAGCGGCTACGGATCGGAGCCGCTCTTCCACGCGCTGACCACGCTGCTCTGGTCCATCTGGCCCGACCCGCGTTTCGTCGTCAACGGCATCTCGCTGCTGATCGCTTTGACCCTGATGTGGGCGCTCGGCGGCGCGCGATACGGCGCGTGGTTCGGCGGGCTGCTGATCGTACCCGGCATGTTCTACGAGCTGTCGATGAACGTGATGCGGTTCGGGCTCGCGGCGTCGCTGTTCCTGCTGGCGACGCGCGTGCCGGCGCACGAGCGGCCGTGGCGCTACCTCGCCTTCACGGTGTTCGGAACCGGCATGCATTACTCGTCGATCCTGCTCTTCGTCCTGTTTCCCGCCGCGACGCGCCGTGGGCAGGGTCCGGCACTCGCGTTCGGCGTGCTGTGCGCGTGCGTGGCGGCCGTCGCGATGCCGGTCTATCTCGGCGACAAGACCGATCTGTATTCGGGCATGGCTGCGCCGAATGCGTCGTCGGGCTTGCTGTTCGTGCTGTTGCAGACAGCCATGCTCGTCACGTTGTGGCGCTTCCGCGCCGACTTCTCGGTGCCGCGCACCGGCTTCTGGCTGCTTGCCGTGCTGGAGGCGGCGTTCTATGGCCTCACGCGGGTCAGCTATGCCGGCATCCGCTTCCAGCTGCTGCTCACGTTCCTGATGGCCGTGGTGATGCTGCGCCAGTACCGGCCCGCGAGCGGCCGCATGTCGCATGCCCTTGCCGTGTGCCTTTTCCTCATCGGCCTCGTCGCGCTGGCGGGGCGGTTCAACAACATGCTCGACGAGGCCGGTCGCGGCGCCTCTCCGTTCCTGCCGTATCGCGCGCTGCCCGCGCTCGATGCGATCTATCGATAAACAGAAAACCAGACCATGAAAGCTTCTCCCCGAAAAATCGTACACATGACGGAGGCGCTCGGCGGTGGCGTGCTCCACTGCATCGCGCTGCTCGCGAATGCGCAGGCCGCGGCCGGTGATCAGGTGATCGTCGTGCATTCGATTCGGCCGGATACGCCGTCGCCGGACGTGCTCGACACGTGGTTCGATGCCCGCGTCGAACGTCGCGTGCTGCCGATGTCGACCTCGATCGGGCCGCGCGACGTGCTCGCGCTGTTCCGGGTCGCCGTTTGCTTGCTGCGCCTGCGCGCCGACGTGATCCATCTTCATTCGTCGAAGGCCGGCGCGCTCGGCCGAATGGCTGCGCGTCTGCTCGGCTGCGCCAGGCGAACGCTGTACTCGCCGCACGGCTTCGCGTTCCTGCGCCGCGACATTTCGCGGCGGCGGGCGCAAGTGCTGATCGGCATCGAACGGGTTCTGCACGCGATCGGCGGCCCGCTGGTCGCCTGTTCGCGCAGCGAGGCGCACTATGCGGCGATGCTGCTGTCGCGCAAGCGCGTGTTCGTGGTCGACAATGCAATCGACCTGAGCCGCTTCGTCGAGACCGGCGATGCGCCGGCGCGCGCGGCCGCGGTGGTCTGCACGTCCGGCCGCGTCGTTTATCAGAAGGCGCCCTGGCGGTTCGCGCGGCTCGCACAGTCGCTTGCCGGCCGCTACGACGTGCGCTGCGTATGGCTTGGCGACGGTGCGCCCGATCAGGTTCGCGCGTGGCTTGCCGATACGCCCGTCGAGCAGTCCGGCTGGATCGGCCCGGATGCGATGCGCGATGCGCTGGCGCGCAGCGACGTCTACGTGTTGCCGTCGCTGTGGGAAGGCATGCCGATTGCGTTGATCGAAGCGCAGGCCATGGGGTTGCCGGCCGTGGCGAGCCGCATCGTCGGCAATCGCGACATCGTCGAGCACGGCGTGACCGGTTTTCTCGTCAACGACGATGACGAACTGCGGCATTACACGGAACGGCTGCTGCACGATGCGGCGCTGCGGCGACGCATGGGCGATGCGGCCCGTGAACGCGCGTTCGCCCGGTTCGGCGCCGTGCGCTTCGTGCGGGAGTTCGATGCGCTGTACGAGGCCGCACACGGGCGCCGCGTGCCACGCGTGCCCGTGCGCCGAGGATGGCGGGAGGAGACGCCATGAGCGAGTCGACCGACATCACGCATCGGGACGTGTGCGCCCGGCCGACGAGGCGACGCGCGGTGCGCATCGCGTTCTTCGGCTTTTACGGTCGCCACAATTTCGGCGACGACCTGTTCGGCTACGTGCTGCAGCGGCTGGCCGGGCGCGCGGGCAATGTACGCCCCATGCTCGTCGGCGCGCCGGTGCGGCGCGAACTGAGCGCGGCATGGCGATGGAAGCCGTTCTCGCGCGGCGTCGGGTGCAGTGGCACGATCGGCACGATCGCGCGTTTTGCGACCTACTGCGCGGCGCTGGTGCGGGCTGACGTCGCCGCATTCGGTGGCGGCTCACTGTTCGGCGCCCATGCATCGCTGGCATTCGCGCGCCTGATCGTCTTCGGCGGCGCGCTGATGCGCAAGCCGGTCGCCGCACTCGGCGTTTCCGTGGGCCCGTTCGACGACGGCGGGCGGCTCAGGCAATTCCTCGCCCTGACGGCGCGGCTCGGCGCGCTCGCGGTGCGCGACGCAGCCTCGCTGGAGGAACTGAACGGAGCCTTCGTCCGGCGGCCCGCCGAGCTGCTCGGCGATCTCGCATTCGCATTGCCGGCGCTTTATCGGCCAGCGCGCGCCGACGAGGCACGCACGCTGGTTGTCGCGGTGCATTTGATGGGCTATGTCGAGCACGCGGCGGCCATCCTGCGCGACGCGGATCGAAGCGGCCGTTTCGACCGTGTTCGCTTCGTTGCGCTGGACGATGCCAGCGCGCGGGTGGCTGACGCGATACGCAGTCGCCATACGTCGCGGACAATGGAAATCGATGATGTTCGCTACGGCGATTCGGTCGAATCGATCGTCGACGTGCTGGCGTCGGCATCGTGCGTCGTGACGTCGAAGCTGCATGGGGCGATCACGGCGCATGCGTACGGCGTGCCGGTGCTGCTGTTCTGCTATCAGCGCAAATGCGCCGACTTTCTCGACGATCGAGGATTGCCCGGGCCGCGCGACCCGATGCCGGCCCCGAGCGATTGCGTGGCGGCGATCGGTGCGCTGAAGGACGTACCGCGCGACGGTGTCGAAGAAGCGTGCTACCTGCGCGCGGAACGGTATCGCCGTGGATTCACCGATTTCATCCGCACCGTTGCCGGATTGCGCGACTGACGATGCATGAAGTCATGCGGGCGCGGCGGCGCGATGCGCGCCGGTATGGCCCGCCTCGCGCATGCGCCCGCCTCGTCACCCCTCCCCAAAAATCCCGCTATACGCACTCAACGCCGGCACTTCGCCGAGATGCGCATACAGCACCTTCGACCCCGCTTCGAAATCCCCGCACCGTCCCTTGTCGATCATCCCGTGCACCGATTGCCGTTCGTGAACGGGATCGGCCAGCACGCCTTGCACGAACCGTTCTGGCGCATTGGCGCGTCGAAACAGCATGCGCCGGGTGCTGGGCACGGCCGCTGGAGAAGACTGGTGCCAGGCTCACGCGAACCATGCCGCACGGATCCTGACGATCGTGCGACGCATCTGCCCGAACCAGCTCAAAGCGAATAAGCCTGCCACGGCCGGTATCAAGAATGGATGCCGCGAGACCGGCCCCCGTGATTCCTGCCGTGCAGCCGTTCTCCGCGTGCGGCATGTCGTGCGAGTGCCGCGGCCGAGGTCATGCGAGGCACTGTCCAACAGCGATGAAGCACGAGTGCGCGGACGGCGTGCCTGACGATAGGTACATGCAATTGCTTGACATCGATCGACTCGTTAGGTAGCGGACGTGGTCTGTTTGAGAAATAGGACAAAACACGTGAAGATCTCAATATATTTAGTACGTGTCCTATTATGAATGACTTTTTACGATGGCAGTATACGGAATCGCGTTGATTTGGTCCGAAAAACTCTGGAGAAGGGTGCGGCAAGTCCGAGTGTCATTTGGATCAGTATCGTATTGCGTTAATAATATATTTGACGGTTTATGACGATTGTGTGGTTATTCGTCATCAGTCGTTTTTTGTTTTTTGAAATGGCAGGGTAAAACCCGTCGTCGATCTGGCAATCGATCCGTGTCGACGCGACCGCGCGGTGTAAATGCGGCCACGATTACGAGGTGTGCTGGTCGACGGTGATTCCTGCGGACGACCGGTTCGATTCCAGACAACTGGAACGCATCGTGTGGTTGCATCAAGGCGACAGCGACGGATCGCCGCCCTTTGCGCTGTTGTTGAACGACGGGAAATGCCGGGTCGACGTGCGTGGTGCGCCGGGTACGCCGTGTCTGACAATTGCGCTCGGCGAACCGGGGCAGGCGATCCGATAGGTGCTGCGATCTCGGCCCGACGTTCGCGGTGGCGACGCGCTGACGGATGTCTTTCGAAACGGCAAACGCGTCGCGTCCGTCATGGGCGTATCGAACACGTTTTCGCACGACCGTTACGCCCGCTTCAGGCGCGGTCTCTACAAATGGTGGCGGAAGACACGCCCCTCCGATGTAACCCGATGGCCGATATACCACGGCGACATCGAGATAAAGACACTGCACGGTTCAGTCCCGTGACAGGTATTGAACCGGCCGGTGGAGAGGCACGGCTGCGATACCGAAAGGCGCCGCCGTGTCTCTCCCGGGCAGTCGTGATGCTCGATCTCGGTCGGCGCAACTTTTCAGGGCGACCCGATGCGATCAAGCTCGAACGTGATTGCCGTACTCACCCTACATTTTTTAGGTGGATCGAGATAGGTCTGATTTTGCATCATGGTCGTACTTAACAAAATTAATGCTTTGCTTATCCATAATTTTTGACGTCAAAGAGAAAATAAGTGAATTTCATTTATTTCAAAAACTTCTACGGAGCGAGGATGTGTCGTATCCGGTTGCTGGTGAAGAGCTTTTTTTGGGGGGTGGCCTGTCTGCTGGCTCCGCAAACGAACGCGCTGGCGTGTGAGTTGGGCGTATTTTCGTCAAGCACTTCGGTGAAGGTTCCGGCGAACATCACGGCCTCGCGAGACGCATACGTACCGGGGACACTGGTTGGTCCGAACGCGTTGACATCGGAGAAGACGAGCGTGATTTATAACGATTGCAAAGCGGAGATGACCATTACGGCAACCGCATTGGGGACACCGGTTCCGGGTGTCACGTATCGTGTGGATGGGCAAACTCATCCTGTTTATGAAACGGGTGTTCCCGGTGTCGGCTTTGCCGTCATGGCAGGCGTTCAGCAACAAAGCACGGGCGGATGGACGGTGCTCGGACCCGGGGAAATCGAGGTTGCCAAGGTCCCCGCGAGCAATTACAAGTGGTATACCGTTTTTCGCGTCGCGCTTGTATTTTCGGGTCAGATAGTGACAGGCTCACATACGTCGAAGCCGCGTCCGATGTTCAGATTCAGGATCTCCGGCTCGAACGGATATTCTGACACCCGTACCATTTCGCTCGACCCTTTTACGCTCAATGTAACGGCGAGCGGCTGTTCGCTGACGTCGGCCGCGACCAGCAACATTTCGCTATCGCGGGTTTATGCCGGCAAGCTGGCTGCGGTCGGCGACGTCTCGGACGTGGTGGGCACGACATCGTTGCAGGTCAGTTGTCGGGGCACGGTCGACGTCTATGTGACGATGACCGACGTCGCGAATCCGGTCAATACCACGGATGTCCTGAGCTTGTCGCCCGGCTCGACGGCGCGCGGTGTCGGTCTCCGGCTTTACCGGGCGAACGACGCGAGCAAGATCTCGTTCGGCCCGGATTCGAGCGCGAAAGGCAACACCAATCAATGGTTCGTGGGCAGGGGCAGGGACAACGCGCTGTCCATCCCGCTGGCTGTGCGGTACGTCAGAACCGGGCTTCTTACGGCGGGGACGGTAAACGCGGCCACGACGTTCACCTTTTCCTATCAATAGCGCCGCCGGTCGGATTGCGAAGCGCGCGCCGGTCGGTCGACGTAGCGGCGCTGCATCAACCCTCGCGGAAGGTGTCGCTATACGCACTCAACGCCGGCACCCCGCCGAGATGCGCATACAGCACCTTCGACCCCGGCTCGAATTCCCCGAGCCGCACCTTGTCGATCATTCCGTGCATCGACTTCCCTTCGTAGACGGGATCGGTCAGCATCCCTTCCAGCCGCGCGCACAGTCGAATCGCTTCGAGCGTGCCGTCGCTCGGCAGCCCATATTCGGGCCCGCCATATCGCGTATCCAGCACGACATCCTGTTCGACGATATCGCGGCCGAGGCCGACCAGCTCGGCCGTATGCCGCGCAATCCGCGTGATCTGTTCGCGCGTCTGCTCGGGCTTCGCCGATGCATCGATGCCGATCACGCGATCCGCGCGCCCGTCGGCCGCGAAGCCGACAACCATCCCCGCCTGCGTGCTGCCCGTCACCGAGCAGACGACGACGTAATCGAACTTGAACCCGAGTTCCGCTTCCTGCGCACGCACTTCTTCCGCGAAGCCGACGAACCCGAGCCCGCCGAGCGGATGTTCGGAACAGCCGGCCGGAATCGGATACGGCTTGCCGCCGGCCTGCCGCACGCTTTCCATCGCTTCTTCCCAGCTGCGGCGAATGCCGATGTCGAAGCCGTCCGGCACGAGCCGCACGTCGGCACCCATCATCCGCGACAACTGGATGTTGCCGACCCGGTCGTACACCGGATCTTCATAGTTGACCCAGTGTTCCTGCACGAGCACGCACTTCATCCCGAGATGCGCGGCGACGGCCGCGACCTGGCGCGTCTGGTTCGACTGCACGCCGCCGATCGACACGAGCGTGTCCGCGCCCTGCTCGAGCGCATCGGGGACGAGGTATTCGAGCTTGCGCGTCTTGTTGCCGCCGAATGCGAGGCCGCTGTTGCAGTCCTCGCGCTTCGCATACAGCTCGACCTTGCCGCCGAGATGCGCGCTCAGGCGCTTGAGCGGCTGGATGGGCGTCGGGCCGAACGTCAGCGGATAACGGGGGAAGCGTTGCAGGTTCATCGGCGGGCTCCGGAAAGCAATGGACTGGGCGGGAAATCGGATCGATCGGGCGGGCCGGCAGGCCGTGCCCCGATGAGAAAAATGATAGGCAGAAGCGCGGGAAATGAGCTTGCGAAATAAATTGCCGTGACCTACGTTATCGACGATATGTATGAGAGATAAACAATTTTAGTTCGCTGAAATGGAGGTTGACGCAATGAAATTAGATCGCGGCAGTGCAACGCCGGCCGACGCCGCGCCGGCGCTCGATCGCATCGACCGCGCGATCCTGCGGCAGCTGCAGCAGGACGCGTCGATCTCGAACGTGAGCCTCGCGGCGAAGGTGAAGCTGAGCGCGCCGGCCTGCCTCCGGCGTGTCGAGCGGCTGAAGGAAATGGGGCTGATCCGCGGCATCGTCGCGTTGCTCGATCCGAAGCCGCTCGGCGCGGGGATGCTGGTGGTGATCGGCTTCGTGCTCGATCGCTCGACGCCCGAAGCGTTCGCCGCGTTCGAGAAGGCCGCGCAGAAGGTGTCGGGATGCGTCGAGTGCCACGTCGTGACGGGCGAATTCGACTACTTCATGCTGGTGCGCACGCGCGACAACGACAGCTTCAACCGGCTGCACGCCGAACAGCTGCTTTACCTGCCGGGCGTACGGCAGGTGCGCTCGTTCATGGTGCTCAAGGAGATCCTGTCGACGCATGCGCTGCCGCTGTAGCGCGACGAACAGGCCGATTTCGCGTCGGTGTTCCGCGCGGCACAATTCGAGATTGCACCGTTCAGACGTCGTTTCGCGTCCTTGACTATCATGCGCCCATGCGGGCAGATGCCGCATGTCGCGACCACCCAACTGTGAGGGCATCATGGCAAGACAGACGATGGCGGAATACCTGGCGAAGACGCTCGCGGCAGCAGGCGTCGAGCGCATCTGGGGCGTGACGGGCGACAGCCTGAACGGCCTGTCGTTCAGCCTGAGCCAGATCGGCTCGATCCGCTGGATGCATACGCGGCACGAGGAAAGCGCGGCGTTCGCGGCCGGTGCCGATGCGGCGTCGACCGGGCGGCTCGCGGTGTGCGCGGGCAGTTGCGGCCCCGGCAACCTGCACCTGATCAACGGGTTGTACGACTGCCACCGCAATCACCAGCCGGTGCTCGCGATCGCCGCGCACATCCCGTCGACCGAGATCGGCCTCGGCTACTTCCAGGAAACCCATCCGCAGGAACTGTTTCGCGAGTGCAGCCACTTCGCCGAACTCGTGACGAACGCGTCGCAGTTTCCACGCGTGCTCGCGCGCGCGATGCGCACCGCGATCGAGGAGCGCGGCGTCGCGGTGATCGTGCTGCCGGGCGACATCGCGCTCGGCGACGGCCCGGAAGAAGCGCCGGCATGGAGCGATTCCGCGCCGCCGTCGATCCTGCCGGCCGATGCCGATCTCGACCGGCTCGCGGCGCTGCTCAACGCATCCGACGCGGTCACGCTGCTGTGCGGCAGCGGCACGCAGGGTGCGCACGACGAAGTGGTCGCGCTGGCCGACACGCTCGGCGCACCGGTCGTGCATGCGCTGCGCGGCAAGCAGTTCGTCGAATGGGACAACCCGTTCGACGTCGGGATGACGGGGCTGATCGGTTTCAGCTCGGGCTATCACGCGATGGAATCGTGCGACACGCTGCTGATGCTCGGCACGGATTTCCCGTATCGGCCGTTCTATCCGGCGAACGCGAAGGTCGTGCAGATCGACTGGAAGGGCTCGCAGCTCGGCCATCGCGCGCCGCTTGCGCTCGGTCTCGTCGGCACGGTGAAGGAAACGATCGCGGCGCTGCTGCCGCGCCTGACGCGCAAGACGCAGCGGCGCTTCCTTGAGAACGCGCTGAAGCACTATGCGGCCGCGCGCAAGGGGCTCGACGATCTCGCGGTGGCCGAGCCGCCGGGCCGCGCGATTCATCCGCAATACCTGACGAAGATCGTCGACGAAGTCGCGGCCGACGACGCGATCTTCACGGCCGACGTTGGCACGCCGACGCTGTGGGCCGCGCGCTACCTGACGATGAACGGCAAGCGGCAACTGCATGGCTCGTTCAATCACGGGTCGATGGCGAACGCGATGCCGCAGGCGCTCGGCGCGCAAGGTGCGCATCCGGGGCGTCAGGTCGTGTCGCTGTCCGGCGACGGCGGGCTGTCGATGCTGCTCGGCGATCTGCTGAGCGCGCGCCAGCTCAACCTGCCGATCAAGATCGTCGTGTACAACAACAGCCTGCTGGGCTTCGTGTCGATGGAACTGAAGGCGGCCGGCTATCTCGATACGAACGTCGACCTGAGCCCGACCGACTTCGCGGCGATCGCGAAGGGGGCCGGCATCTTCAGCGTACGCGTCGAGCATTCGGAGAACGTCGAGGAAGCGCTGCGCATGGCGTTCGCGCATGACGGGCCGGCCGTCGTCGACGTCGTCACGTCGAAGTACGAACTCGCGATGCCGCCGAAGATCGAGCTCGCGCACGCGAAGGGCTTCAGCCTGTTCATGCTGCGTGCGATCCTCAGCGGGCGCGGCGATGAAATCGTCGAGCTCGCGAGAACCAACCTGCGGTGAGGCGCTACGGGGCGCGTCGGGGCCGCGCCGGCCGGGCATTCGTCGGCTGATCCGGCACGAATTGATCAGTCAAATCAGGGTCAATCTTCACGTCGCCTTAAGTTTGCGTTTCCTAGAATCGATTGGATCGTCGCGCTTCCTGCGGCGGATCGATTCGTCCAGGAGGATGCGCATGCCCAAGCCCCGTGTCGCCGTAGCCCTGTTCCACGAAGCCGCCGGCACGTCGAAGCCGGCGGCGCAACCGCTCAAGGTCTGCCCATGATGTGGCCGAACGCATGGCGGGTCTCGGCACTGTTCGTGCGCGAGTGGGTCGGCCGTCCGGCTGCGGTGGGTGCGTTGTGCCCGAGTTCGCGGCATCTGGCGCGCGAGATGGCCGATGCGGTGCCGGACGGCGACGGGCTGGTCGTCGAGCTCGGCGGCGGCACCGGTGCAATCACTGCGGCATTGCTCGAACGCGGCGTCGCGCCACGGCGCCTCGTCGTGGTCGAACGCTCGCCGGCGTTCGTGCAGCATCTGCGACGGCGCTTTCCCGGCATCTCGATCGTCTCGGGCGATGCGCGGCAGCTCGAGCGGCTGCTGCCGCCCGATGCGCGCGTCGATGCGATCGTGTCGTGCCTGCCGCTGCGCACGCTGCCGCGGGAGGCCGTGGCGGCGATCGTCGATCAATGCCATCGCGTGCTGTCGGCCGACGGCGTGATGATCCAGTTCACGTACGACCTGCGGCCGCCCGGCCGCCATCCGCTCGGCGATTCGGCATTTGTTGCCAGTGGCAGCCGGATCGTGTGGGCAAATATTCCGCCTGCGCGCATCGTGACCGTGCGCAGCGCTGCCGCCGAACACGCCGGGTGACACCGCCGCGCGCAGGGCGCACGGATGCAGCGCCCTGCCCAATGCTTTCATCAGTCGTACGAATCCTTCGAATCTCCATTCGCGAGATCTTCGCCGACGAGCCTCACGAGAGACGCGTGCCTCCTGGCAGCGGCACTGCACGTCAAGCTACCGCGCAGGGACCGAGCGCCGCGCGTAGCCGCCGGACATTGGTCCGCCGACAGCCGCTACACGCGCGCGTCGTCCGCCACGCGTACCGCGGGCCGCGTCGCGACGCGCTTGATGAAGCGGTCGAGCGGCGTCGCATAGCCGCTCGCGATGGCGGCGCTCAATCCGGCCGACAGCACCAGATACGCGACGAGCAACGCCAGCTTGCCGTCGCCGTGCATGCCCGAAGGCGGCCAGAACGTACGCAGCGCGCCGAGCACGATCAGATGGAACAGATACAGCTCGTAGCTGAGCCGGCCGCTCCAGCGCAGCGGCGCGAGCATGCGTCCGTGCGCGGGTGCGCGTTCGGCATGCGCGCCGATCAGCAGCACGGCCGTGCCGAGCGCCATCGCGGAGACACCGAGCACATGGCTTGCGGCGATCGGCCATGCGAGATAGAGCACGACCATCGAGGTTGCCGTCAGCCATTGCACAGGCGCTGCCGCAAGCCTCTGCCAGCGTGCGCGTTCGGCGAGCAACGCGGTGCAGCAGCCGATCGCGATGCCGTCGAAGCACGCGAAGTACGCGTAGAGGAACCCGCCTTCGTCGCCCGGATGCGTGTAGCGATACACGGGACCGATCGCGGCGATCAGCAGCCAGAACGCGAACAGCCGTGTGTTGCGGCGCAGCGCGATGCACAGCAGCGGAAACGACAGGTAGAACACCTCCTCGACCGACAGCGACCACAGCACGCCGAGCGCGTAGTTCACCCATCCGTAGGTGCCGATCAGCACGTTCATCCAGAACGTGAGCGACGCGAGGTTCACGAGCCAGTACGACACGGCGATGCCTTGCGGCGCGTGGTTCGTGAAGATCGGCACGCCGGCCGCCGCGAGGCCGTTGACGAGCGCGAGCAGCAGAAGCAGGCACGGGACGATGCGCGCGATACGCGACACGTAGAACGCACGCACGTCGAGCGTGCCGAGGCTGCCCCAGCGGCGGCGCGCATTCGACGTGATCAGGTAGCCCGAGATCGCGAAGAACATCGTCACGCCGTAGTTGCCGTTGCGCACGATCGCGTGGATCGTGTCCCAGCCGAACACGCGCGCGAGCGCGGTGTCGCGCAGCGGGTACGCGATGTTGAAGTGATGCAGCAGGACGAGCAGGATCGACACGCCGCGCAGCAGGTCGATTCGTGCGTTGCGCAGTCCGGCGCTCATTGCGGCCGGCCCGGTTCGGCGAGTGCGGGCAGCGTCGCGAGGAACGTGTCGCGCGAGCGCAGTCCGGCATTCGGCGTCTGCCGCTTGTCGTCCTGGATCAGGTTCGCGAATACCAGCGTGCGCGGCCCCTTCGTCGCCCAGCCGACGAACCAGCCGTATGCATGCGCGGCGTCGTACTTGAGCCCCGGTGAGCCGGTGCCGGTCTTGCCGTGCACGGTCCAGCCGCCCGGTTGCGCGTCGATCAGCGTGATGCGCTCGGTCATGTCGTACGCATGCGCACTGACGGGCAGCGTCCGGCGCACGATCTTGCGCATGAACGCGACCTGTTCGAGCGGCGAGATCCGTAGCGACGCGTTGACCCACGCGCCCATCACGCCGCTCAGTTCGCCCTGCTTGCTGGTGGCGTCGGCGTTGCCGTAGCCGAACGCGCTCGTGTACTGCTGGAAGCGCGCCTGTCCGAGCGCCTGCGCGACCTGCTCCGAATACCAGAAGATCGACAGCTTCATCCAGCGTGCCGGGTCGGTCGGCTCGCGCCACGGCGCGCCGCCCCAGTCGGGGTAGCCGGTGTGGAAGTCGAGCGTGGGTGCGTGCTCGTCCTTCAGCACGCCGGCGTCGAAGCCCATCAGGCTGATCGCGACCTTGAACGTCGATGCCGGCGTCACGCGGGTCGCGCAATCGCCTTGCTGTACGAGCACCCGGCCGGTGGCGGCGTCGGCGACGACGGTGCAGACGGGATGGGCGTGGGAGGATGCGGCGGCCAGGAGGCCGGCGGCGAAGGCGAACAGCGCGCGGCGTAAGTGCTTCAACAGGCGCTCCTTGGAAGGCATGGGGAAGGTGCGCGGGGCGGGTAGCGGGAGGCCGCGCGCAATCGAAGCGACGGCCGCATCGGGGATGCTGCGGCTCATGGCCGTCGGGAT
Organism: Burkholderia sp. BCC1972; assembly: GCF_905339605.1. Classification (NCBI taxonomy): domain Bacteria; kingdom Pseudomonadati; phylum Pseudomonadota; class Betaproteobacteria; order Burkholderiales; family Burkholderiaceae; genus Burkholderia; species Burkholderia sp. BCC1972. The sequence goes on from NZ_CAJPGH010000039.1 coordinate 42,977, forward strand.
GGCACACAGTGTATCGGCGGAGCGCCGCCGCTTGACCTGTCACGGTTGACGGGGGCGGGCGACGGCCGCGCGGGCGGAATGGCGTGCACGCGGTGCAATCGGGGCGCCTGCATGCCGTTTTTTGCACGGCCGCCCCATTTTTTTGCACGACGTTTATGCAGTCTCTTCTAAGCTGGGGGTGTGTCGAACAGCCGAGACGGCTTCCGTCCGCTCCATGACCTTCATTCATCCCGTTCCCGCCTTCGATGTCGCCGGCCGCCAGTTGCGCGCCGGTGCACGCACCAACGTCGTTCCGTTCCCGCCGCCGCGCCCGCGGCTGCAATTGCCCGTCACGCTGACGTCCGACTCCGCCGAGCACGCGCGCGGCCGCCTCGCGGCGCTGCTGCACTCGCCGCTCGGCGTGTATGTCGTCAGCGCCCGCGCGGTGCGCGACGTGATCCACGTTCACTTCGAGATCGCGCCGGAAGACCTGGACCTCACGCTGCACATGCTGATCGCGCAGCAGGCCGATGCGGTGATCGGGCCGGTTGCGCGCCGGTTGCGTGTCGGGCCGCGGGCCCGGTGACACCGGGAACGACCATTGCTCGTTCGCAGATGGTTCGTGCGCCGCGTCGTACGCGGCGCGACCCCCTGAATACGGAGTGTCCATGTACGTCCAGGAAGAAGTGCATGTCGCGCGGCCGGCAAGCCGCCGCGCGCGGACGGCGTCGCTGCCGTCGGGTCAGCAGCTCGCGCGTCAGCTTCTGACGACGGTACGCGTGGCCGAATTGTTGCTGCATCAGGCGATCGCCTTGCCTGCAAGGCATCAGTGGTCGGTCGACACGGAGCGGGTCGATGCGATCGGCGGGCCGCTCGCGGCCTGGGAGACCTGCGTGACCTGGCGGATCGGCAAGGTATTCGGTGCGGCCGTCAGCCCAGCCGCGCGCGTCAACGATCCCGTCCAGGTCGCAGTCGAGATCCGGCTTTACCTGCCCGAACAGGAATATGTGGCCGAGCGGCGCGTGAGCATCTTCGGCCGCCGCCATGGCCACCGGTTCGGTGCGACGCTGTCGGTCGCGTCGGGTCCGCAGTGGGGCTGGCAACGGGCCGAGCACATCGCGCCGGAACACCGGCACGTACGCGGCGACACGCTCGAGGCGCTTGTCGATGCGGTCGCCGCGAACGTCAACGCGGCGCTGGCCGCGGCCGGGTTCGGCGCGACGCGCTGATCAGGCGTCGCCGGCCTGCCCGGTTTGCCGCTGCAGGTCTTCCATCAGCTGTTCCGCGAGAAAGTCGCACGGCGGCCGCTTCGATTTCGTGCTGCGTGCGAGGATCAGTTCGAGCGGCGGCAGGTCGGGCAGCCCGTGCGAGCGGCCGAGCATCGACAGTTGCGCGGGAATCGCGCAGCGCGCGAGCGGCGCGACCGCGAGGCCGGCTTCGACCATGCTGAGCAGCCCGAGCAGGCTCGGGCTTTCATAGGACGTGCGGTACGGCACCTTCGCGCGTTCGAGGCTGCGGATCGCGTTCTCGCGCGCGACGCTGCCCGGCATGAACACCGCGATCGGCAGCGGCCGTTCTTCCCAGACGCGCGGCCCGTTCGTCATCGCGGCCCACGCCATCGGCTCGTGGCGGATGAAGTCGCCGGTCAGCCCCTTGATGCGGGTGCCGCACACGAGATCGACGGTGCCGTCCTTGATCAGCGGCGCGAGCGCGCTGCTCGGCAACCCCATCACCTGGATCTCGACCTTCGGGTAGGTCGCCGAGAATTTCTTCAGGACGGAAGGCAGCAGCGACGACGCATAGTCGTCCGGCACGCCGATCACGACCTTGCCGGTCACTTCCGGCCGCACCACGGCCGCCCATGCCTCGTCGCGCAGCGCCAGCATTCGTCTGGCGAATCCCAGCAGCACCTCGCCCTCGCGCGTCAGCACGATGCTGCGCGGCTTGCGCATGAACAGCGGCCGGCCGATCGCGTCTTCCAGGCTCTTGATCTGCATGCTCACGGCCGACTGCGAGCGGTTCACGGCCTCGGCCGCGCGGGTCATGTTGCCGGTCTCCGCGACGGCGACGACGGTGGCCAGCACGTCGTGATCGAGCATCTTCATCGGTATCAGGAAAACTGAACGTAACGATCAGCATTATGCGTTTTTATTGTTGCTGTGTGTCTGCCATAGTGCGATCACGCTGGCGTTTCGCCCGAGGGCGGCGCGGCGTTCAGGCCGGTCGATCCGGCGTGCAGCACTGAACAAGGAAGCGTGGTGTATCGATGATCGACCATCCGTTGCGCGCCGCACTGGCCGCGGAATTGCATGCCCGGCCGTTCCTGCGGCTCGCCGAAGCCGTGTCGCTCACGCATTACGCGATCTATGCGGACGGCCAGCCCGATATCCACGAAACGCTGCTGCACGCGCTGTGCCGCGATACCGGCATTGCCGCGCCGCACGAAGGCGCGACGCACTACGCGGTGCAGTCGCCGTGCGGCTGGCACCTGAAGTGGGAGCGCCACACCGAATTCTCGACCTTCACGTTCGTCGCGCCGCGCCGCGATACCGGCTATTTCGACGATCTCGCGATCGAAGGCATTCCACCCGCATGGTTCGCGCGGCTGGCCGGCATCCGCTTCGTCGCGGTGCGGATGGAGCTGCTGTCGGGCGAGGCCGCGCGGCTCGTGTGCGTCGACCTGCGCCGCTGGATCGACGGGCCCGCGCTCGTCGGCAGCCGCGTGCTCGGCGGCGGCAAGGTGTTCTGCGACTGGCATGTGCGTGACGACGGTTTCATGCGTTTTCTCGTCGTCGACGAGGATTTCCGCGAGGAGCAGGGCGGTCGCCTGCTGCAGCGCCTGTATGAAATCGAGACGTACCGGATGATGGCGCTGCTCGCGCTGCCGGTCGCGCGCCGGATGAGCCGCGAGCTCGACGAGATCCACGTGGCGCTGCATGCATTGATGCAGCGGATGGACGCGAGCGGCGCCGACGGCGACGACACGGCACTGCTCGTCAAGCTCACGCATCTCGCGGTGCGGGTCGAGTCGCTGGCAGGGGCCGGCGCGCGCTTCAGTGCGTCGCGCGCGTACGAAAAGCTCGTGCTGGCGCGCATCCACGAGTTGCGCGAGGAGCGGATCGAAGGGATGCCGACGATCGCCGAATTCATGGAGCGGCGCTTTGCGCCGGCGATGGAAACGTGCCGCAGCGTATGGGCCCGCCACGAGCAGATCGCCGCGCGGATCGCCCGCGCCGTCGACTTGCTGCGCACGCGCGTGAACCTCGCGCAGGAAAAGGACGTGACGCGCCTGCTGGCCGGGATGGAACGTACCGCGCGCAACCAGCTTCATCTGCAGCACGCGGTTGAAGGGCTGTCGGTGGCGGCTATTTCGTACTACGTGCTGTCGCTTGCGACGGCGGCGTTCAAGGCGCTGCACGTGATGAACCTGCCGGTCGATCCGGAACTGGCTGAAGGCCTGCTGATCGCGCCGGTCGTGTTCGCGGTGATTCACATCACGCGGCGCACGCGCGCGCAGCTGGCGCGATCGGAAGCCGCGCATGACGGTGCGCCCGTGCAGGCAGCAGTGTTGAAGCAGGTCGGTTAGACCATCAAAAGCATAATCAAGGAAAGGAGTGGAGATGACTTTTTCGCAGAATCAAGCGGGGTTTTACAGCGGTTTCGATGCGGCGTTCGACGAGCCGGCAGCGGACGATGCCGGTGTGCCGGAAGCGGCGCGCGTGACGTCGTATCAGGCCGTTCTGCAGGAACCGATGACGTCGCTCGTCGGGAATACGCTCGACCGGCCGGATGTCGCGGCGGTGGCGATTCTGGGGTACAACTGACGCCCGACGCGGGAGCGTGAGTTGCCCGGCCGCGCGTGCGGCCGGGTGGTTTGCTAACCGAACCGAAGGGTGATGCTCAGTCGCCGGAGAGATCGCCGATCGACGCGCCGTGAGGAATCTGGCCGGACGTGACTTGCCGGACGTATTCGTCCTGAGCGTCCTTGATGTTCTTGGAGATGTTGCCGAGGACTTTCTTGATGTAGTCCTTGGCGGCGTCGGTCTGACGCGCCATCCAGCCTTTCTCTTCGATTTCGCGAAGTTGCATGAATACGCCGTCGCCGAGTGACACGTTATTGAGCCGCGTAATCGTGTTGTGCACGAAGTTGTCGAAGAACGCGATCACTTCCGGCGTCAGCTTTGGCGGATGTACCCATGCGGTGGCGAGTGCACGCACCGTTTTGTCCGAGATGTCGTTGACCGTCCGGCGTTCGCCGAAGGTCGACTGCGGAACCTTGGAGTTCGGATCCTGGCCCTTGTAGTACCAGTCTCGACCTTCGTAGTCCGGCAAGCCACCACCACTCGTGAAGATCGAGTTGTAGACGTCCGCATCGATGGTATTGATAAAAAGATTGCTGCCGCTGCTGTAGTGGCCCGTGCGATCGTGAACATAGCGTGCCCACGACACGAACAGCTTCTGATGTTCGAGGAAGTGTTTCTCGAGCGGACCGCTTGTTTTCGGCAGCATCGCAGTGTACGCACCGAACAGATCGTTGACGTTGAGATCCTTGCCGTTGACATTGACTGTCTTGCGATAATCGAATTCGCGTGCCGCCAATGGAGATATCGTGCGCAGCTTGGCGAGCGGCAGCATCGGCACGCCGGCGGACCAGGCACGATCGAGCATGTTTCGTGCGGAGACACGGGCCAGCTCGGAGGATTTTTGATCCTCGCCGTCCCGGAAGCCGCCGCCGACGTCCGATTGACTGCCTGGATAGACGATCTCCAGCAGGTTCGCGTGGTCCGGTGATTTTCGTGGTGAATCCAGGTTCTTGTAGAAGCGCAGCTCCGTTGCGGCGACGTGATGGACAATCGATTTGAATTCCTTCTGGATGTCGAATTGCCCGAGCGACTGCTTGGACAGGGCGAGGAAGAAACTCAGCCCCTTGATGCTGATGCTGGCGACCTTGCCTTCGCCGGGGACGACGCCAAGTACAGGCGCGACGACTTTCGTGAAGATCGAATCCGCATAGGACGTCGATACGCAATCGAACAGCCCCATGAAATCGAACTGGACCTCGATGCCGGCGTAAGTGATCTTGCCGTCCTTCTGCTTGCAGGTCTTTCCGATCAATTCGTTTGCAAATTTCCGTCCGATGACACCGCCGCGGTCATATCCGAAAATCGCCACGCGAATGCGCTTGATTTCGCGTGGATCGGCCGAGGTGGCGTGCGCGACGTTATTCTTGAAATCCGCAATAGCCTTGTTCACCCGTGCATCAAATCCCGTACCCATGTAACCCGCAGCGAATTCACTGTCCCGGACAACCGGAATGGAGTCTGCCGCGATGGTCGTGGCGGCGGGTAGCAGGGCACCAGCCACTTTTCCCGGCGTCACTGATTCCTTGATCTGATTTCTCGCGGTCTCTCCCGCATGCTCCAGCCCGTCGAGGACCGACGATGTGCCCCGTGACAACAATCCTTTGTCGGCAGGCGAGTCGCGAAACCGCTGGGCGATGTCGGCGGCGATCTTCTTGCCGGGATCCTTGATCACTTTGGCATCGGCTTCCTTGAGCAAGGCGGCTTCGGAATCGGTCAGGACTTTCTTGACCGCACCGACCGTCTGCCCCGACAAGTCCCGGCCCATGCCTTCGTAATACATCTTGTAGATGCCGAACTCATCGCTGCTGTCAGCGTGTGCGTTGAAGAGACGTGCGATATTCGACAGGCGATCGGTGTCGGCCAGGCTCTGTGCGAAACCGTCGAAGAAGAAGCTCTGATAAATCTCCTGATTGCAACGAAAGCACGGGCTGGGCGGCTCGGCCGGAAGTTGTGCACTGACGCTCGCGGCGCGTGTGGCCCGCGATGCAGCCGATGCCGATTCGGACTGGCTTTTTGAGGCGCCTTGTGCGGCGATGGTTTCATTCGACATGTTTCCCCTCGCTGGACTAGTTGGTGGCGCGCATGCGCGGCATCGTCGGGTATTCGACCCACTGCGCTTCGATCTTACGTTCAGGCAGGAAATGGAACTCGATATAGCCGTCGCGCTTGTTCGGGAGCTTCGGGACGGCGACGTCCGTCTCATAGATTTCCGGCGACAGGTTCTTGGCATCCTCTTCGGGGGTCAGGTCGTACGTGATCTTGAGGTGCCAGGTTTTCTTGTTGCGCGGCACCGCCATGCAACAGACGGTACCGCCGCCACCGCCAAATTGGCGGGCGTGCACGCTGCCTGCGCCGAAGCCATCCACGACGAAGTTGTAGACACCTCGCTCGGTATAGTTGAACCCCACGACGCGATAGGGACCGTAGCTTGTAGTCTGTGCATGTACCCACCATGCGCCGCTCAGCAGCAGTGCCGCGATGACGATGGGGTTGCGAATGAGGCGGCGAAGCAAAGTCAGCATGTCGATGTTCCTGTCATTCAGTTCGTCGCAGACGACGCATTGCTCGTTGTATTCGGGTTGCGCGGATCAGTCGGAGCTGCCGCCCATCGAGCCTCGATCCTGCGGTCCGGACGAAAGTAAAACTCGATATATCCACCGTGCTTGTCGGGAAGCGGGGGAATCGCGATGTCCGTTTCGTAAACGTCGCCAGGCAGGTTGTTTTTGTACTGCTCCTGGGTCAACTCGTACTCGAGTTTGATATGCCAGGTTCTTTTCCCGCGCGGCACTTCCACGCAGCACACGGTTCCGCCGCCACCGCCCGGTTTGTGCGCGCGCAGGTTGCCCGCCCCAAACCCGTCGATCACGAAACGATAGATACTCCGATCGGTGAAGTTGTACCCGATGACGCGATACGGTCCGTCGCTCCCCGCATGTGCCAACGCAGTCCACAAACCGCCAGCGGCAACCGCGCCCACCGCAACGGCCCGCCGCATCCCGCACGTCAATTCGCGCACCATCCTCATCTCCCGTCGCTCAACCCGCGTCAGGCGACGCATCGGCCGCTATTGCTTCGGCATCCCGCGACTCGCCGGCATATCCGGCGAGCGGATGCGCATCGAGCAACGTAGCCCAAACGTCCGCGTCGACATCCGCGAGCGTTGACGACATTGGCGGAGGCACTTCTCCGCGCGCTGCGATCTTTCCGGCGATCGCCGGATGCGCATCGAACGCCGGATGCACGTTCATCCCGATCAGCACGAAATACGCGAGGTCGTTCTCGTTCACGAGCCCGTGCCGGCTCCGCGCTCGCGCGACCAGATCCTTTACATAGCGAATGCCCCAGCGGTCCGGCACGGCCGACATCGGCGGCAGGAATTCGTCATGCAACTGGAAATACAGTGTCTCCGCAAATCCCTCGCGTGCGAGTGCATCGTACTGCGCCTCCGTGAACACGATCGGCATTGCGGCGGCGGTGGGCAGCGGTCCCTTTTCCTCGCCGACGATGCTCTCCCACGGATCGAATCGATAACGCAGTTCGACGAACGTCGCCAGCAGCTCGCGCCGTTGCGCAGGCGTCAGGATCGGCACGAGGTTTTCGAGAATCGACGGATCGTAGTAGCGCAGCAGCGCCCGACGCGTGTCCGGCAACGTCGCCTCGGCAAGCGGATGCAGATACGCGGCGAGCGCGGGCAATGCATGACCGGTCGCGAGCCACACGACGAGATCCGAATCGCTCCCGGCATTCAGCAAGTCGAGCATCGTCGCGCGCGACGCGTCGTCGTCCGCCGTCAGGTCGAGCAGGAACGGGCCGATTTCGGGCCGCGACGCTTCAAGCATCGTGTCCGGATACAGCGACTGCCACGCGATGCCGCGTGCTCGTGCCGCATCGAGCATCGTATCGTCCAGCGCGCCGTCGACGAGCGCCAGCAGGCGCAGCGCGCGCGTTTCCGCGGCTTGCCGTGTGCGATGCCAGTCGCGCAGATCGTCATGCCGTTGCGCGACGGTCGTGCGCGGCCACTGAGCCGGTAGCGGAAGCGCGCGCGTCAGGTCGTGAAACGGCTTCATCGAGGCGGCGGATGTCATGTACGGGGCGTCAATGCGGATTTCATTTTTGCGGCGCTGCGTCGGCATTCCGAACACACGCCTTCGGGCAGGCGCGGCAACGGGTAGTCGGTGCTGGTCGGGCCCGAGAAGCTGTGGTCGCCGCCCTTGAAATCCACCTTGCCGGGTGCGTGGATCTCGATGTTGCCGTTGCCGATGCGGATATACGCACCGCCGGAGGTCAGCAGGATCGGCTGCTTCGACGCGACGTCGATCTGCGCCGTGGCGGCGACGATCTTCACGGTCTTCTGTGCGGTGATCTGGACGTCGTCGTCGTGTGCGCGGACCTCGATCTTGCCCTTGCCGGCGAACAGTTTCATCCCGGCGTTCTGCGCGAACAGGCTGACCGACGCAATCGCGCTGGCGATCAGCGACTTCCCGGTCACGAGATGGGTCGTCTGGCCGCTGACGATGTTGACGTGCCGGTCGGCAACCATCTGTACCGACTGCTGGCTCGCCAGCCCGATGCCGGCCGGGCTGCCGAACAGCATCACGGGCTGCGCGAACGCATTCGCGTTGCCGGTCCCGCCGCCCGACGTGCGTCCGCCCGACGCGGCACCGGGCATGCTCTGCTGGGTCGCGTCGGTGAACGTCTTCAGTGCGTCGCGACCGGGGCTCAGTGTGTCGGCCTGGTGCGTCTCGCTCACGTCGGACAGCGATTCGAGCAGGCCCTCGGCGCCGACGAGCTGCTGCTGTGTCTCGCGCACGTCGAGCGGCTGGCTCGACACGCCGTTCGGATGCGTCGTGACGTACAGGCCCTGGTTCGCGCGTACGGCACCGTAGGCGTCGGTTCGCAGGTCGAAGCCGCTGCCGACGTAGGTGCCGCGCGTGTTCCCGGACTGCTCGATCAGATAACCGATATGCAGCAGGCTGTTCGCCGTGCTGCTGTACAGTTGCGCGCGGTTTTGCCCGGTCGCGTCGTCCATCACGAGCTGGTTGTAGCCGCCGCCTGCGTATTCCTTCGAGCGGAATCCGGACAGCAGACCGTCGGTGTGCCACTGCGGTTTGGTCGCGCCGTTGTAGAGCCGCGCGGTGACGATCGGCCGGTCGCAGTCGCCGGACATCCAGTCGACGACCACCTCCTCGCCGATGCGCGGCACATGCACGCTGCCGTACCCGCCGCCCGTGTCCGACGACGCGACGCGCAGCCAGCACGATGCGCGCTCGTCGCCTTCATTCTGGCGATCCCAGTGGAACCGGACCTTGATCCGGTTCAGTTCGTCGGTGTGGACTTCCTCGCCCTTCGGCCCCGCGACGGTCGCGGTCTGCAGATGCATCTCGGGCTTCGGGTGCTCGAACGGGCTGCGGAACGGTACCGTCTGGCGCTGTGCCTCGATTTCGACCAGATAGAAGCCTTCGCTGCCATCGGCGTGGCGCATGGTCATCGCACCGGCTGCGTCGCCGAGCTGCGCCTTCATCGCGTCGAACCGGGCGGCCAGGCCGTGCGGGAAATGCGACGGCATAGCCGGAAGGTTGTTCCTGATCCACCACACCGTCTCGACGACCGCGAACCGGTTGCCGTCCTGTTCCGCCGGCGGATGGGCCGCATGGTCGGTCAGCTCGAACACGCGGCCCGCGTCGATGCCGCGCATCCCGCCGATACCGTGGAAGCGCTTCGCGCGCGATTCCCATTCTTCCATCCGGATGGTCGACTGGCGGTTGCCGTCACCCTGGGCGCCGTACGTATAGGCACCCGTATACATGTAGACCTCGGCCTGGTTCGGCAGGTCGCCCTGATCGGGCCGGGTCGGGACGTCGGTGCCCTTCGGATTGAGTGCGGTGCCGGGTGACTTGTAGTCGAACGTGCGCGTTGTGTAGTGGCTGCTCTGCAGCGTGCGCGAGCCCGACCACTGGACGAGCGCCTGGGTCTCGTCGCCCGAGGCCGTGCGCTGGAACGGCACGCGTGCCGGCGCGGCGGCGGGCAGCGAGCGGAGCGAATCGGTGATTACCAGCGTGTGGTGCGAGCCATCGCCGGCCTGCTCGAAATAGCCGAACAGGCCTTCGTCCTCGAGCAGGCGATGGACGAAATGCCAGTCGTCCTCGAACTGCATGCAGAACGACCGGTTCCGCAGCGGCGCGGAAAGCGCGAACCGGAACATGCCGGCGGCTTGCGGATGCTGGTTGAAAACGTCGGTCAGGATTTCGTCGGCAGTGCGATCCTGCCAGATGCGCTGGTCGCGGCGGTACCGGAGGAAGCCGAGCCACGGCATGAAACGGATCTGATACGAGGTGACGCCGCCGTCGAAGCCGAGCCGGCGCGCGGTCTGCACGTAGCCGTGCCATGGCAGATAGGCGTCGCCTTGCTGTTCGATCCACAGCGTGACAGGCTGTGCGATCAGCTTTTTCAGCTCGATATTGTCGCGAGTCGACACGGCGTCGACCGTGAACGTGTAATCGCGGCCCAGCCGGGATACACCGTGAACCGTCTGCGGCAGCAGGACATTCTGGCCCAGCGGCGTGTCGAGCTTGAGCAGGCGAGCTTGCTGAAACAGGCCGCCGCCGATCGCGCGAACCAGTTCTTGGGAATTCATCGTCGTGGCCCTCTTGAATCGAGAACGATGAGCGGGCAGCGATTCGATCGCCGGTTTTATCGTACAAATTCTCTCGATTCGCGATTTTACAGGATAAATCACACGATTTCGGCGACGTCGGCACCGGCTGGACGTGGGGCCCGGCGCGACACGTCCAGCCGGCCAGGCAGCCGCCAGCAGCCGAGCGGGCCGCGCGCGACGGTCCATGTCATCGTGAATGCCCGACCGGCCCCGCCCCCTGCGCGAGCGCCAGCTCGACGAACGCACGCGCGGCCGCGCTGCGGTACGCGCCCTTGCGCTGCAGCAGCACGGCCGTGCGCCGCAGCACGGCCGGATCGAGCGCGACGGCGGCGAGATCGTCATGCCCCGTCGCGATCGTCGCGGGCAGCAGCGTCGCGAGGTGCGTGCGGCGCACGATCTCGATCACCGCCCCCAGCGAATTCGCTTCCATCAGCACGCGCGGCTGCACATCGTGCACGCGGAAATAACGGTCGATCTGCGCGCGCGTCGCGAACTCCGCGGTGAGCAGCACGAGCGGTGCGTCGTGCAGCGCGCGCAGGCCGGCCCTGCGTTTTCCCGCGAGTGCATGCCGATGGTTCACGACGAGCGCGAGCGTCTCGACCAGCAGTGTCTCCACTTCGATCTCCGCCGACTGCACGTCCTCGAATGCGATGCCGACATCGAGCTCGTCGTCGACGAGCAGCGTCTCGATGCGCTCCTGCGCCATTTCGCGCACCGACAGCGTCACGTCCGGATAACGCCCATGAAACGCCTCGACGAGCGGCCCGACGAGATAGCTCGTGAAGGTCGGCGTGACCGCGATTCGCAGCGAGCCGCGGCTCAGGTCCTGCACGTCGTGAATCGCGCGCCGGCCTTCCGCGAGATCGTGCAGCGCTTGCCGCGCATAGCGGAAATACACGTCGCCGGCGTCCGTCAGCCGCGTGACGCGCCCGGTGCGGTCGAACAGCTGCGCGCCGAGCGTCTCCTCGAGCTGGCGGATCTGTTGCGACAGCGCGGGCTGCGACACGTGCAGCGCGGCGGCCGCACGCGTGAAGCTGCGGTGCTCGGCGACGGCCAGGAAGTAGTTGATATGGCGCAGCAGCATGGCGGGTCCTATAAGTCTTGCTTATCAGCTAGATCATAAATCGGTCTTTTACGTTATTGGAAGTCCGGCGTAACCTGCCCTTCATCGATTCCACCTGCACCGGAGAACACGCGATGAAGGACATCATCGAAGGCTTCCTGAAGTTCCAGCGCGACGCCTATCCGGAACGCGCCGCGCTGTTCCGCGACCTCGCACGCAGCCAGAACCCGCGCGCGCTGTTCATCTCGTGCTCGGACAGCCGGCTCGTGCCGGAACTCGTCACGCAGCGCGAACCGGGCGACCTGTTCGTGATCCGCAATGCCGGCAACATCGTGCCGTCGTACGGCCCCGAGCCGGGCGGCGTGTCGGCGTCGGTCGAATATGCGGTCGCCGCGCTGCGCGTGACCGACGTCGTGATCTGCGGCCATTCCGACTGCGGCGCGATGACCGCGATCGCGACCTGCCAATGCATGGACCACATGCCGGCCGTCGGCCACTGGCTGCGCTACGCCGATTCGGCACGCGTCGTGAACGAGGCGCGCACGCATCGCAGCGAACGCGAGCGGATCGACTCGATGGTGCGCGAGAACGTCGTCGCGCAACTCGCCAACCTGAAGACGCACCCCGCCGTGCGGCTCGCGCTCGAAGAAGGGCGTCTCGCACTGCACGGCTGGGTCTACGACATCGAATCGGGCTGCATTGACGCCTACGACGGCGCGACCGGCCGGTTCGTGCCCCTCGCGGACCACCCCGGTGTCCGCGCAACCCCCGCGACGCTCGCCGTCGCGGCCTGAATCCGGATTGCTCCCACCCCACCACGAGGAATTGCCATGATCCAGTCCCAGCACAGCCAGACTGCCCGCCACGCGCTTGCGGAAACCGTCGTCCTCGCGAGGGCGCGCAAGAACCTGTCGTTCGCGCAGCTCACCGAAGGCACAGGCCTGAGTGAAGCGTTCGTCACGGCAGCGCTGCTCGGCCAGCATGCGCTGCCGGCCGATGCGGCGCGCGTCGTCGCCGACAAGCTCGGCCTCGACGACGATGCGGTACTGCTGCTGCAGACGATCCCGCTGCGCGGCAGCATCGACGATCGCGTACCGACCGACCCGACGATCTATCGCTTCTACGAAATGCTGCAGGTGTACGGCACGACGCTGAAGGCGCTCGTCCACGAGAAGTTCGGCGACGGCATCATCAGCGCGATCAACTTCCGGCTCGACGTGAAGAAGGTCGACGATCCCGAGGGCGGTTCGCGCGCGGTGATCACGCTCGACGGCAAGTATCTGCCGACCAAGCCGTTCTGACGCCCGCACGGCGCCGCAGCAGCGGTGTCGCGCAGGTTCCGCCCGACGGGCGCCGGCTGCCGGCCGGCGCGCGTTCCCGCCATTCCGTTCGGCGCACCGGCTGCGCATGGCAGCCGCCCCGGCTGCTCGTTTTCCCCACCCTCCGTTTCGCCCGGCGGTACGTGTACCGCCGGGTGCCCGCGCTGCCGCGCGACGCCGTGTCGTGCCCCTCTTTTTCCTGCCTCCCCAAACATCGATCCCGTTCAATGTCCGGAACGGAAATCCGCGATCCAAAAAGTTTTGGACGGGTTTAAAAATTCGCCCTGGAGACGACGGAAACGTGCGGAAAGCCCGATGAAAACCGATGAAATGTTCACGACAGCCAGTGCATCGGCCGATTCCGGTCGCGCCTGACGCCTGAGATTCGCTTACCTGCTCAACACGGACCATCATGAAACGTGATTCATTCAGTACACCTGATGCATTGAATCGTGCGACGGCAAACATGCTCAAGCCGAACGATACGTTCGTCCGCATCGAGAG
>NZ_CAJPGH010000040.1:0-49273 GCF_905339605.1 Burkholderia sp. BCC1972
AGCCGCCCGTTTCTTTCAGCGCGTAGCGAACGAACGCCGGCGCATCATGCCGCCAGCAACCCGTGCGGGTCGATGACGAATTTGCGCGGCGCGCCGCCGTCGAACTTCTTGTAGCCTTCCGGCGCCTGGTCGAGCGAGATCACCTCGACATTGACGATCTTCGCGATCGGCAACCGGTCGAACAGGATCGCCTGCATCAGGTTGCGGTTGTACTTCAGCACCGGCGTCTGGCCCGTGAAGAACGAGTGCGACTTCGCCCAGCCGAGGCCGAAGCGGATGCTCAGGCTGCCGTGCTGCGCGGCCTTGTCCTTCGCGCCCGGATCGTCCGTCACGTACAGGCCCGGGATGCCGATCGCGCCGGCCGGGCGCGTGATTTCCATCAGCGAGTTCAGCACCGTCGCGGGCGCTTCCTCCGAATGGCCCGACGAGCCGTGGCCGTGCGCCTCGAAGCCGACGCAGTCGACCGCGCAGTCGATCTCGGGCACGCCGAGAATCTGCTCGATCTGCTCGCCGAGCGATGCGTCCTTCGACAGGTCGACCGTCTCGAAGCCCATCGCCCGCGCATGCGCGAGGCGTTCCGCGTTCATGTCACCGACGATCGTGACCGCCGCGCCGAGCAGGCGCGCCGATGCGGCGGCCGCCATGCCGACCGGGCCCGCGCCCGCGATGTAGACCGTCGAGCCCGGCTTCACGCCCGCGCTCACCGCGCCGTGATAACCGGTCGGCAGAATGTCGGACAGGCAGGTCAGGTCGCGGATCTTCGACATCGCCTGGTCGCGATCGGGGAATTTCAGCAGGTTGAAATCGGCGTACGGCACGAGCACGTATTCGGCCTGGCCGCCGATCCAGCCGCCCATGTCGACGTAGCCGTATGCGCCGCCGGCACGCGACGGGTTCACGTTCAGGCACACGCCCGTATGGGTGTCCTTGCACATCGCGCAGCGGCCGCAGGCGACGTTGAACGGCACCGACACGAGATCGCCGATCTTCAGCGTCTCGACGTCGCGGCCCACCTCGACCACTTCGCCGGTAATCTCGTGACCGAGCACGAGCCCGACCGGTGCGGTCGTGCGGCCGCGCACCATGTGCTGGTCGGAGCCGCAGATGTTCGTGCTGACTACTTTCAGGATCACGCCGTGGCCGATCGCGCGGCCGCTCGGGTCGACCATCTTCGGATAATCGATTTTCTGGACTTCGACCTGGCCCGGCCCAAGATAGACGACACCTCGATTGCTGCTCATCGTATTGTCTCCATGTCTCGTTGGATGGCGCCGCGGCGCGCCGGCCCATGCGGCGCACGCGCAACGCGCTGTTCGAGAGTAGTCCCGGAGGCAGGGGCGCCGATGTCTCAAACGCGACATGCGTTTGATCGGCGCCGACATCGATGGCGGAAATACGAAAGTCGGGCGGGAAGCGACGGGGAAGTCCGAACAGGACGCGCTTGGGGCGGACTGCCCCTCGCGGCCGGCCCTCGCCTTCTCCGACGGGCGTTACCCGCCCTGATTCTCGCGAACGATCGCGGCAGCGGCCGCTTCCGCGTCGCTCGCGACGCCGTCGTGCATGCGCGTGCTGACGGCCGGCGTCGGCGGCTCGCTGTCGAGCGCGTGGCCGTTGCGGTCGTGCGTGTCGACCGTCGCGCGCATCGACAGCCCGACGCGCAGCGGATGCGCGGCGAGATCGCGCGAATCGAGCGCGATCACGACCGGCACGCGCTGCACGACCTTGATCCAGTTGCCGGCCGCGTTCTGCGACGGCAGCATCGAGAAAGCGCTGCCCGTGCCGGCCGAGAAGCCCTGCACGCGGCCGCGATAAGCCACGCGCGAACCATAGAGATCCGACACGACCTCGACCGGCTGCCCGATACGCATGTGACGAATCTGCCCTTCCTTGAAATTCGCCTCGATCCACAGCTGGTTGAGCTGCACGACCGACATCAGCGGGACACCGGGCCCGACCTGCTGGCCGACCTGCACCGAACGCTGCCCGATCGTACCGTCGACGGGCGCGACGATCGTGGTGCGCTTCAGGTTCCGGTATGCGAGCTTGAACTGCGCGGCTGCCTGCACGACAGCCGGGCTCTCGTCGACGGGCAGCTTGCTGCCGAGTGCGCGCGCTGCGTCGAGCTGGGCCTGCGCGGCCGCGAGGTTCGCCTGCGCGCCGGCCACCGCCGCACGCGCTCGCGCCAGTTCCTCCGGCGCGACGATCTCGACCGACGCGCCGGAGCGCGCGACGAGTGCGCGCTGCGCGAGCGACAGGTCGGCACGCCGCGCATTCACGGCCTCGACATACATCGTGTTCGAGATCCTGGCGTTCGCGACCTGCCGCACGGCCTGCGCGAGCTGTGCCTTCGCCTGCGCGAACGCGACGGACGCCTCGGTATCGTCGAGCTTCACGAGCGTCTGCCCGGCGCGCACGGCCTGCGTATCGGCCACCAGCACGTCGGTCACCGCACCGGGGATCTGCGCGGCGACCTGCACGATGCTGCCCGCGACGTACGCGTCGTCGGTATCTTCGTAGTAGCGGTCGCTCAGCAGCCAGTATGCGATCCACGCGATCGCGGCCAGCAGCACGATCGCGAAGAACACGGTGAAGCGCCTGCGGCGCGTCGCGCGGCGCGCGTCGAGTGCCGGGTCGGTCTGGGCGGCCGGCGGCGCGGCGGCATGAAGGTTGTCGTGGTGCATCAGTCGCTTTGCGTAACGATCAGTCGATCGTGCTGGAACAGGGGGATCGGCTGGATGACCACCGCGGCCGGCGCCGCAATCGCCGCTGCCGTACGTGCGAGAACGGGCGTGTCGCGGGATGCCGCGCCGGAGGCGATCGCACCGGCCGTCGACGGGCGCGCCGCATCGTCACGCCGCGCAAGCGCAGGTACGGGCGCTGGTACGGGTGCGGGTGCGACACTCGCCGTGGCTGCGACCTGTGACATGGCGGCATTCCCCGCACGCGCATCGGTCGACTGCCCAGCCGCAACTGCGCGGTTCGCCGACACGGAAGCCTCCGAAGCCGACGCCCCGCGCCTCGCCGCCCCGCTGCGCGCGCGATGCACGGCCGGCGTCTGGGCCTGCGCTACCGTTGCGCCCGCATCGAACCCGCCGCCGAGCGCGCCGATCAGTCCCACGCGCAGCGTCCGCTGCCGGCCGAGCAACACGATCATCTGCGTGCGCTCGTCGATCAGCGTGAGATCCGCGACATCGACATCCTTCTGCATCAGCACGCCGCGCCGGTGACGGTCGGCCGCGATCTGCACGATCTTCTGCGCGGCCGCGACCGCGTCCTGCTGCTGCGTCACGAGCGTCTGCGACGTCTGCAGCGACGTGACGAGCTGCGCGACCTGCCCGAGCGCGTCGTCGACGGTCTTGTTGTACAGCCCGATCGCGACGTCGGCCTGCGCGACATCCGCGCCGAGCTTCGCCTTCAGCCGGCCGCGATCGAAGATCGGCAACGAGATCGCCGGGCCGACGGAGCCGGCAAGCGAATCGCGCGAGAACAGCGACGCGGGCGTGAGCGCGAACACGCCGCCGAGCGCGACGAGGTTCACGTCCGGATAGAACTGCGCGCGCGTCGAATCGGCATTCGCGAACGCGGCTTCGACACGCAACCGCGCGGCGACGATATCGGGCCGGCGGCCGAGCAGGTCGGCCGGCAGCCGCGCGGGCACGGCGCCGCCCGCGAACGCGCCGACGCGCGGCCGCTGCAGCGCGAGCCCGCGCTCGGGGCCGCGGCCCGACAGCACGCCGAGCTGCAGTTGCGCGAGCTTGATCTGCTCGTCGTTCAGCGCGATCTGTTCGAGCAGGCGGCTGCGCTTGATCGATGCGTCGCTCGCGTCGTACGCGTTGTCGAGGCCGCGCGCGGTGCGCTCGCGCAGCACGGCCGTCACACGCTGGCTGATCTTCAGCTTCTGCTGCAACAGCTCGCGCGTCGCATACGCCTGGTCGAGCTGGCAGTACACGGTGACGATCGCGACGGCGAGCGTCAGCCGCACCTGTTCGGCCTCGACGCCCGCCGCGTCGCGCAGCGACATCAGGCTCTTCGTCGCTGCGCGGTTCTTGCCCCACAGGTCCAGCTGGTAGTTCAGCCCGACGAAGATCGACGACGGCGAAACGTTCGGATCGCCGAAGATCTGCACCGGCACGCGATAGCCGCCGGCCGTCACGTCGGCGATGTCGCCGGGCTTCGGCATCCGCGCGCGGCTGACCGTCGCGCCGGCCGTGCCCGTCAGCCCGGTCAGCGAATCGAACTGCTGAAGCTGGGCCTGCGCGATCCGCAACCGCGCCTGTGCGACCTGCACATCGGGACTGTTCCGCGACGCCTCGGCTACCAGGTCGTCGAGCTGCGGATCCTGCAGCTGCTTCACCCAGTCCGGTGCCGGCCACGCGCCGCTCGCGCCGGGGCCGGCCGTATGGGCGAGCGCGTCGTCGGCCGGCGCGCGCAGCGACAGCGACGGCAGGAAGCCCGACGGCACGCAGCCGCCCAATGCGAACAGCACGGCCACCGCCGCGATCGTCGAGCCGCCCTTCACGCCACGCGCCGACCCCGCCGCTTTCCTCGATCGCCGCATCGTCACCCCTGCTGAACGCGCTGCGCACGCGCGGCCAGACGCGGCCGCGTGCGCTCGAGCGGGCCGAGCCGGCCGAACAGGCCATCCGCGACGCCGAACAGGATGCCGGCGAGCTTCGCGCGCTTGTCGCGCTCGACGAGCGCGATCTGCACGACCTGCCACACGGTCAACAGGTTCGGCACGATCGCCACCGGAAAGCGCAGCCCGTACTGCATCCCGAGCTGCACGGCGTTGCGCGCGCTGTAGTAGCGCCGTTGCCACGAATGATTCATCGACGTCATTTCGAAAGGGCCGATCGCGTGCCGCTGCTTCGCGCCGATCCGGTGCTGCAGCACCAGCGACGGCACGACATAGAGCGGCACGTTGCGCGACAGTGCGCGGAAGCTGTACTCGGTGTCGACGTGATCGATGAACAGCGTCTCGTCGAAACGGCCGAGCAGGTCGAACGCGTCGCGCGACACGACGCAGCCCGACGAGATCAGGAATGCGCAGCGCTGCAGCGGCGCGCCCGGCTCGATGCGCAAGCGGCGCAGCCCGATGCCGTTGGTGGCGAGTTCGGGCAGGAAGCTGCGCGCGTTCTCGTCGAAGATGCGCGGGCCGGCCAGGAACGCGCGCCCCGCGAGCCCCGCGCAGACGTCGCGCATCACCGGGAAATACGCGGCCGGCACCGACGAATCCTGGTCGAACAGCGCGACCGCGTCGACACGGTCGCGAAACAGTGCCGCGAGCCCCGCGTTGTACGCACCCGCGATGCCGCCGCAATTGCCGTGATGCAGCAGCGCGATGCCTTCCCTGTCGCACAGCTCGCGCGCCCGCGCATCGGGTTGCGGCGTGTTGTCGACCACGAGCAGCGCGTCGCACGCATGCCGCCACGCGCGGAGCGCGTCGAGCTGCGCTTCGCTCGGGTGATACAGGATCACGAGTGCGCCGAGTGTCGTCATGGTCTTCTCCTCAATGTCCGAACGACGCGGCCGCACCGCGCTTCGGCCGCGTCAGCCACATCATCGCGGCGAGCGCGAGACACGTCATGCTCGCCATCCAGAACATGTCGTTGGTCGCCATCATGTACGCCTGCTGCATCACGACCTGGTGCAGCGTCGACAGCTCGCGCACGCCGTCCACACCCATCGCGTTCAGCGCATGCACGAAACGCTGCGTATTGGCCGATGCGTGCGTGACCGATTGCGACACGACGTCGTAGTGATAGGTCGCGCGGTTTTCCCACAGCGTCACGCTCATCGCGGTGCCGAACGCGGCGGACAGCGTGCGCAGAAAGTTCGACAGGCTCGATGCGGCGGCGAGCCGGTCGTCGGGAATCCGCGACAGCGTCGCGGCGGTCAGCGGAATGAAGAAGCACGGCAGCCCGATCCCCTGGATCAGCCCGGGTGCGGCGATCTGCGCGAACGTCATCTTCAGCGTGAAATGCGCATCCCAGGCGAGCACGGCCGCGAACACGAGAAAGCCGAACGTCGCGAGCACGCGCGCGTCGAAACGGTGCGCATGAATCCCGACGAGAATCGAGAACACGAGCGCGAGCACGCCGAGCGACGCAGTCGCGAGCCCCGCATGAAACGCGTTGTAGCCCATCACGGCCTGCATCCACAGCGGGAACACGACGCCGACCACCGAGAAGCTCATCATTCCGAGCGAGATGATCAGCACGCAGAACGAGAACGTGCGGTCGCGAAACAGGCTGAGATCGACGACGGGATGCGCCTCGCCCGCCTCCCAGATCAGCAGCGACACGATCGCGAGCGTCGCGACCACCGCGAGCGTGACGATCAGCGGCGAGCCGAACCAGCCGCGATCGTGGCCGAGGTCGAGCATCGCCTGCAGCGAGCCGACGCCGATCACGAGCAGCACGATGCCCGGCACGTCGACCGGGCCGGCCGCGCCGCGCTGCGCGTCGGGGCGCAGCATCGCGGTGCACACCGCGAACGAGAACAGCCCGATCGGCAAGTTGATCAGGAAAATCCACGGCCACGAGAAGTTGTCGACGATCCAGCCGCCGACCACCGGCCCGAAGATCGGCGCAAGCAGCACCGTCATCGCCCACAGCGCGAGCGCGATCGTGCGCTTGTCCGGCGGAAAGGTGCGCAGCAGGATCGTCTGCGACAGCGGCACCATCGGCCCCGAGCACAGCCCCTGCAGCGCGCGGCAGATCACCAGCACGTGCAGGTCGCGCGCGAGCCCGCAGAGCAGCGACGTCAGCGTGAACAGCAGCACCGCGCCGACGAACAGCCGCAGCTCGCCGACGCGGCGCGCGAGCCAGCCCGTCAGCGGCACCGCGATCGCGGCCGCGACCGAGTACGAGCTGATCACCCACGTGCCCTGGCTGTTCGATACGCCGAGGCTGCCGGAGATCGCCGGCACCGCGACGTTCGTCACGGTCGAGTCGAGCACCTCGATGAAGGTCGCGAGCGACAGCGCGAATGTCAGCAGCGCGAGCCGGATGCCGCGCACCGGCTGCGCGGCAGGCGCGGGCGCCGGCACGTCGAATGCGGACGGCGCGACGGGCCCGTCGTGAAGCGGCGATGCGGTGCTCATGCGCCGGCCGCCGCGAAATCGGCCCGTGCTGCCACGCGCCCGCGCACCGGCACGAACCGTTCGATGAAATCGGCGGCCGCCTCGCAGCCGTCCGGCGCGGCCGCGAGCAGCGCGCGCGTGCGCTCCGCATGCACCGCGAACGCCGGTTCGTCGAGCACGTGTGCGAGCGCCGCGCCGAGCCGTGCGCCGTCGACCGGGCCATCGACGCGCACGCCGCAGCCGTTCGCGACGACGCGTTGCGCGTTGTCGAACTGGTCGTGCGCGAACGGCGTGACGACCTGCACGATCCCGGCTTCGCACGCGAGCGCCGCGGTGCCGATCCCGCCGTGATGCACGAGCGCGCGGCAACGCGGCAGCAAGGTGCGCATCGGCACGAAGCGGCGCACGAGCAGCCGGTCATCGTCCGGCGTCGCAGCGTGCGGCGTCAGCAGGATCCCGCGCGCGCCGGTCGCGCGCAGCGCGTGCGCCACCGCGCGCGCGTATGCCGCGTGATCGACGCGTGTCGAACCGGCCGTGAACACGACCGGGGGTTCACCGGCCGCGAGAAACGCATCGAGTGCCACATCATCGTCAGGTGTCTCAATATCGTTGAACAGCGGAAAGCCGCTTTGCAGATGGTTCGACGGCCAGTCGGGCTGAGGCGGCGCGAACCAGCCGGGAAACAGGCACAGCACGCCATCGGTCGAATGCAGCCAGCGGCCGAGCACGCGCCGCGCGGGCGCGAGCCCGAGATCGCGGCGCACCGCGTTGAGCGCCGGGCCGCACACGCGATCGAGCACCTGCCGCTCGATCAGCGTCATCAGCGCCGATTTCACCGGCAGCGGCCAGCGCGCGGGAATCGTCAGGCGCGGGTGCGTGGGCGGCGCATGCGCGGACAGCAGCGTCGACGGCGACACCTGCACCGACACGTACGGCGTGCCGTGCCGCTCCTGCATGAAGCGCGCAGAGAACGCCCACAGCGTGCCGACGAGCACTGTGTCGGCATCGCTCAGCGCGTCCAGCGTGTCGTAGTGGGCGCGCAGCGTCGGGGCGATCACCTGCCACAGCGTGCGGAACGACGTGCGCGGATCCCACAGCGCCGGGTTCTCCATCGCGGCGTCGTATTCGGCCGCGGTACCGACCGGCACGAACGCGAACCCGCAGCGGCGCACGGCCGCCTCGAACGGCGCGTGCGTGCAGAACACGACGTCGTGACCGCGCGCCGCGAGCGTGCGCGCAACGCCGAGCAACGGATGCACGTCGCCCGCCGAGCCGATCGCGGTCACGATCATCTTCGCCATCGCGCGCCTCGCGGGAATCAGTAGAAGCCGGGAATCAGCGCCGCCACTTCGCGGCGGTACTGCGCGTATGCCGGCCCGAAATACCCGGTCAGCCAGCTTTCCTCGACGCGCACCTTGTACGCGAGCGACGCGAACACGAGCAGCACGCCGATCGCGCCGCGCCATTCGCCGCCGATCAGCGCGGCGCCGACGAGCGCGATCAGGCAGCCCGTGTAGATCGGGTGACGCACGAGTGCATACGGCCCCGTGCGGACAAGTTCGTGGTCTTCCTTCAGCGTGACCGACACGCTCCAGTTCGTGCCGAGATGCAGCCGCGCCCAGACCGAGAACAACAGTCCGGCCACCAGCACCGCGAGCCCGCACTGCGCCTGCAGCCCGAAGCGCTGCCAGTCGGGCACGAGCGCCTGCCACGACGGATCGGGCAGGATGATCAGTGCGCCGCCGACGATCAGCGGAATCGACTGCAGCGTGCGCGAGCGCGATGCTTCCTTGCGCACGGTCGTCTTCACGCCCTGCGACGTGGCGATCCAGTAGGCGAGCCATGCGGCCCACGGAACGACGATGGCGATGGTCTGAACGATATTCACGGCTGGCCTGCCTCGTTGGGATAGGAATCGGGATGCGCGGGATGGACCCGCGGCACGACGGTGGGCGTCACGACGACAGCGCGTGCATCGGCACGCACGCATGCGCGGCTGCACGCGCCATGCCGGCCGCGACGGGCGCCTCGCCGCAGAAGAAGTCGAGCAGCGCGGCGCGCGTGTATTCGCGCTGCGCGCGGCCTTCGATGTCGAGGAAATGGCCGGCATCCGGCACCGTCGCGAACCGCGCGCGCGGCACGTGTGCGCCGAGCTGGCGCACGTCGGCCGGCGTCGTGTATTCGTCGCGCTCGCCGTTCAGGAACAGCAGCTCGCAGCCGATGTTCGAGAACTCGCTGAAGTAGCGCTCCGGCTGAAGCGACAGGATCTGGTCGACGTGGAACGCGACCTGGTCCTGCTCGTCGCGCGGCAGGCGCGTGAGATAGCGGTAGTTGTACAGCTTCATGATGCGCGGCAGGTAGCGGCCGACGGTGTCGTTCAGCAGCTGCGCGGCCTTCAGGTTCTCGCCGGCCACGATGTGGTCGCGGGCACGCGTCACGTAGTCGACCATCGCGTCGTTCAGGAACGGCGAGAACGAGCAGATCGCCGCGCGCCGCACGCTCGGGCAGCCGCGCGCGAGCGCGAACAGCGATGCGACGCCGCCCCACGACACCGACACGAGAAACGCCGGCGCGAAATGCTCGACCAGGTACTGCAGGATCGCGGCCTCGTCGTCCTTGGTCAGGATGTAGCAGCCCGGGTTGTGCTGGCGTGACTGGCCCGCATACGGCAGGTCGAAGCAGATCGTGTTCATCCGCTCGCCGAGGTACTGGACGGTCTGCCCGAACGACGCCGTCGTCGCGAGCGCGCCGTTGACGAGCATCGCGGTGTCGAACGCCGGGTCGAACACGTTCCGTTCGACGTAGACCTTCAGACCATTCGGTAGCGGGACCACGTGTTTTTCGGTCGGCATCGTCGTTCTCCGGTGAATGCGGCGTCTCGACGTCGCGGCATGCTGCAGGTGCGCAATGGCAGGTGACGGCCTCGTGCGCGGTTCGTCATCGCGCCCATTGCCGACGCACCGCGGAAAATGCCGGCGGTGCCCATTCATTCCTCATGGTGCGGCGCCATACTAATACGGTCGATATTACTTACTCAAGTCATTCCAAAAATCCTTCTACTCGGTCCGGAAATACGTCGAATTCAAATTTATTTATCGATTTCTATGGTAGGAGGAATCTCAAAAGAGAGGATCGCAATCGTTTGCGAGCAATCCGCTCCAGCGTTCATAAAACACGAATTATCATTAATATTCAATATGTTACCTAGTTTAAATCGCCTGATTGAAACGGTTTCTAGAAAATTGAACACCTTCACAATCCGATTTTACGATTTCATATCGTGAATAATTTTGCAGAACTCGACAGTCTTTCTGTTTGTAATGAAACCGAGCGCGGAAATGGTCCTCCGCATTGCGTCACATCTTCACGAATCGTTTTAAACAGATTCAAACTTAATTAACCTTCTTTCAATCGTTTTTCCGCACCTGCACATGGCTCCGGACGGGAGGAATCCTCCCCCGTTTAGAACGCGGCATCCTGTTCGACCCGCTTTTTTATTGATTGAACGATCAATAAAAAACCGCTAAGCTCTCGACTTCCATGGACGGCCCGTCCGGGCGAAGGGAGTCGCGATGCCGAAAGTCGGAATGCGGGAGATTCGCCGCGCACAATTGATCGATGCCACGCTGCGCTCGATCGACGAAGCAGGCCTGCCCGGCACGACGCTCGCATCGGTCGCGCAGCGCGCGAACATCTCGACGGGCATCGTCAGCCACTACTTCGGCGACAAGGACGGCCTGCTCGAAGCCACGATGCGGCACGTGCTGCGCGACCTGTGGTCGGCCACCACGCGCCGCCGCACGGCCGCGCGCAAGGATCCGCGTTCGCGGCTGCGCGCGGTCGTCGCCGCGAACTTCGACGACACGCAGGTCAGCGCACCCGTGATGAAGACGTGGCTCGCGTTCTGGTCGCAGAGCATGCACGACCCGATGCTCAAGCGCCTGCAGCACGTCAACACGCGGCGCCTCCACTCGAACCTGTGCGCCGAATTCGCGAAGGCGTTGCCGCGCACGAAAGCACGCGAAGCCGCCAGCGGACTCGCCGCGCTGATCGACGGCCTGTGGCTGCGCGGCGCACTCGCCGGCGGCCCGATCGACACCCGGGCTGCATTGAAGCTCGCCCACGATTACATCGACCTGCTGCTCGCGTCCGCCTGACGCGTCACGCAGTCGCCCTCAAGGAGATCCTCATGTCCGTATTCGGTTTGCAGCGCCTCTACATCGGCGGCGGTTACGTCGACGCCACGAGCGGCAAGACTTTCGACACCTTCGATCCCGCCACCGGCGAACTGCTCGCGCAGGTGCAGCAGGCTAGCGCGGCCGACGTCGACCGCGCGGTCGCGTCCGCCCAGGAAGGCCAGCGCGAATGGGCCGCGATGACCGCGATGCAGCGCTCGCGCATCCTGCGCCGCGCGGTCGACCTGCTGCGCGAGCGCAACGACGAGCTCGCCGCACTCGAAACGCGCGACACCGGCAAGCCGATCGGCGAGACGCTCGCGGTCGACATCGTCACCGGCGCGGACGTGATCGAGTACTACGCGGGCCTCGCGACCGCGATCGAAGGGCTGCAGGTGCCGCTGCGCGCCGAGTCGTTCGTCTATACGCGCCGCGAGCCGCTCGGCGTGTGCGCGGGCATCGGCGCGTGGAACTACCCGATCCAGATCGCCTGCTGGAAGACGGCGCCCGCGCTCGCGGCCGGCAACGCGATGGTGTTCAAGCCGAGCGAAGTCACGCCATTGACCGCGCTGAAGCTCGCGGAAATCTATACGGAAGCCGGCGTGCCGGCCGGCGTGTTCAACGTCGTGCAGGGCGACGGCTCGGTCGGCGCGCTGCTGACGGGCCACCCGGACATCGCGAAGGTGTCGTTCACGGGCGGCGTCGAGACCGGCAAGAAGGTGATGTCGCTGGCCGGCGCGTCGTCGCTGAAGGAAGTGACGATGGAACTCGGCGGCAAGTCGCCGCTGATCGTGTTCGACGACGCCGACCTCGACCGCGCGGCCGACATCGCGGTCACCGCCAACTTCTTCAGCTCGGGCCAGGTCTGCACGAACGGCACGCGCGTGTTCGTGCACCGCTCCGTCAAGGACGCGTTCACGCAAAAGGTGCTCGAACGCGTGAAGCGCATCCGCGTCGGCAAGCCGACTGATGCCGACACCAACTTCGGCCCGCTCGTGTCGGCCGCGCAGCTCGACAAGGTGCTCGGCTTCATCGAAAGCGGCAAGGCCGAAGGCGCGAAGCTGCTCGCGGGCGGCACGCGCCTGACCGACGGCCACTTCGGCAGCGGCCAGTACGTCGCGCCGACCGTGTTCGGCGATTGCCGCGACGACATGAAGATCGTCCGCGAGGAAATCTTCGGGCCGGTGATGAGCATCCTCGATTTCGAATCGGAAGACGAAGTGATCGCCCGCGCGAACGACACGCACTACGGCCTTGCGGCCGGCGTCGTGACCGAGAACCTGTCGCGCGCGCACCGCACGATCCACCGCCTCGAAGCCGGCATCTGCTGGATCAACACGTGGGGCGAATCGCCCGCCGAGATGCCGGTTGGCGGATACAAGCAATCCGGTGTCGGACGCGAGAACGGCATCACGACGCTCGAGCACTACACTCGAATCAAGTCGGTGCAGGTCGAGCTCGGCCGCTACAACCCGGTATTTTGAGGATCACGAAAGGAGATTCACCGTCATGACGACACGCGAATACGACTACATCATCTGCGGCGCAGGCTCCGCGGGCAACGTGCTCGCAACGCGCCTGACGGAAGATCCGGACGTCACGGTGCTGCTGCTCGAAGCCGGTGGTCCCGACTACCGCTTCGACTTCCGCACGCAGATGCCGGCGGCGCTGGCCTACCCGCTGCAGGGCCGCCGCTACAACTGGGCGTACGAAACCGACCCCGAGCCGCACATGGACAACCGCCGGATGGAATGCGGCCGCGGCAAGGGGCTCGGCGGGTCGTCGCTGATCAACGGAATGTGCTACATCCGCGGCAACGCGCTCGACTACGACAACTGGTCGACGCACAAGGGCCTCGAGAACTGGACGTACCTCGACTGCCTGCCGTACTTCAAGAAAGCCGAGACGCGCGACGTCGGCCCGAACGACTATCACGGCGGCAACGGCCCCGTGTCCGTCACGACCAGCAAGCCGGGCGTGAATCCGCTGTTCGAGGCAATGGTCGACGCGGGCGTGCAGGCCGGCTATCCGCGCACCGACGACCTGAACGGTTACCAGCAGGAAGGCTTCGGCCCGATGGACCGCACCGTCACGCCGAAGGGCCGCCGCGCGAGCACCGCGCGCGGCTACCTCGACCAGGCAAGGGCGCGGCCGAACCTCGAGATCGTCACGCACGCGCTCGCCGACCGCATCCTGTTCGACGGCAAGCGCGCGTCGGGCGTCACGTACCTGCGCGGCAGCGAGCGCGCGACCGCGCATGCGCGCCGCGAAGTGCTCGTGTGCAGCGGCGCAATCGCGTCGCCGCAGCTGCTGCAACGCTCGGGCGTCGGCCCCGGCGCATGGCTCAAGGCACTCGACATTCCCGTCGTGCTCGACCTGCCCGGCGTCGGCCAGAACCTGCAGGACCATCTGGAGATGTACATCCAGTACGAATGCAAGGAGCCCGTCTCGCTGTACCCGGCGCTCAAGTGGTGGAACCAGCCGAAGATCGGCCTCGAATGGATGCTGAACGGCACGGGCCTCGGCGCGAGCAACCACTTCGAAGCGGGCGGCTTCATCCGCACGCGTGACGACGATCCCTGGCCGAACATCCAGTATCACTTCCTGCCGGTGGCGATCAACTACAACGGCTCGAACGCGATCGAGATGCACGGCTTCCAGGCGCACGTCGGCTCGATGCGCTCGCCGAGCCGCGGCCGCGTGAAGCTGCGCTCGCGCGACCCGAACGACCATCCGAGCATCCTGTTCAACTACATGGCCGAAGCGCTCGACTGGCGCGAGTTCCGCGATGCGATCCGCGCGACGCGCGAGATCATGCGCCAGCCCGCGCTCGACCGCTATCGCGGCCGCGAGCTGAACCCGGGTGCCGACTGCAAGAGCGACAAGGAACTCGACGCGTTCGTGCGCGCCCGCGCGGAAACCGCGTTCCATCCGTCGTGCTCGTGCAAGATGGGTTACGACGACATGGCGGTGGTCGATGAAGAAGGCCGCGTGCACGGGCTCGAGGGGCTGCGGGTGGTCGATGCGTCGATCATGCCGATCATCACGACCGGCAACCTGAACGCGCCGACGATCATGATCGCCGAGAAGATCGCCGACAAGATCCGCGGGCGCAAGCCGCTTGCGCGTGTGGATGTGCCTTACTTCGTTGCGAACGGCGCGATGGCGCGGAACGTCGCGAAGGCCGTGCGGCAGCCCGAGACGGTCTGACGACGGCGGGCGCACGGCCCGCTCTTCGATGGTGTCCTGACGAAACGCCGCCGACCGTGAGGGTCGGCGGCGTTTCGCTTTCATGCGTCAGCCGCTGTTCACTTCCCGCTTCAAACGCTCGACGTCGACGTTTTCCAGGTAGTTCGTGATGTTCCGCCAGATCGGATGGAACCCGTAGCCGCCGTGCTGCAGCTCGTCGAGCGCCTGCTCGCGCGTCCAGCCCTGGTACACCATCCGGTACAGCGCCGACACGAGGCCCGTGCGATCGGCGCCGTGCTGGCAGTGGATCAGCACCGGGCCGTCCTGGTCGGCCGTGCGGAGCGCCTTCAGCGCGGTGACCATGTCTTGGTCGCGGATGTCCCACGTGTTGATCCTGATGCGCTGCATCCTGATCTGCGTGCCGGCCAGGATGGTGTCGTCCGCATGAAACGAACGGAAGCTGATGACCTTGCGGATACCGAGCTTCTGCAGTTCGGGCACGTCCGCGCGCGACAGCTGCGCGCTGCGGTACAGCGTCGGCGTGATGCGATGCAGGTTGTTCACGTGCACATCGACCACGCTCTGCGCCCACTTGATCGGCCGGGCGGACACCTCGGAGGCCGGGTCCGCGTGGGCTGGCTGCACGAGCCCGGCGAGCGCGACGGCGAGTGCGGCAATGACGGCGATTTTCATGTCGGGTCGGGGTTCAGTAAAATGCGCGCTTGCGCTCGCGGGAAACGATGAACAGCACGATCGCGGCCGCGCTCATGGTCCAGTAGTCGGTCGGCGCCACGCCCAGCCAGTGGACATGCCACGGCACGCTGGCCGGGTTGAAGCGGGCCAGGCCGTAGGCCGGATTCAGCACGAACCACAGGAAATCCTCGGTCAGCCAGAACACCATGATGCACGCGATGATCCGCGCCTCGATGCGCCACGACCACCGCCCGTTGAAGATCGGCGGCAGATGGAAGAACAGCGCGACGAACGGGAACACCCATGCGTGGTAGCCGGTCATCGGCCGCCCGCCCCAGAAGATGTCGAGCAGCCAGTGATGCTCGATGCGCCAGGTCGGCAGGTTCGCGGCCCAGCCTGCGCTGCCCTCGATCTGGATCTCGACGTTCGCGAAGAAGTACGCGAGCAGCATGACCCACGCGACGACGAACAGCGTATGGCGCGTCGGGATGAAACGCCCGACGCTCATGCGGCAGGCTCCAGGCCCAGCACGCGGTCGAGCACGAATCGGCCGGCCAGCGGCCGCCCGAGCGGCGCGAGACGGCGGCGCATGTCGTCGAGGCGCTCCGGCGCCTGCAGCAGCGCGCGGATCCGGTAGACGAGCGCATCGTCGTCGATGGCCTTCAGCGCGACACCCTGCTCGAGCAGGAAATCCGCGTTGCGCTCTTCCTGGCCCGGAATCGGCGAATTGACGATCATCGGCAACTGCATCGCGAGGCATTCGGACGTCGTCAGGCCGCCCGGCTTCGTGATCACGAGGTCGGCACAGGCCATCAGGCGTTCGACCTGCTGCGTGAAACCCTGCGGAAAGAGCCGGCCCGGATGCCGCGCGGCGAGCGCCTGCAGCGACGCGAGCATCGCCTGGTTCTTGCCGGCCAGCGCGATCAGCTGGAAGTCGGCATCCATCTCGAGCAGCCGCGCGGCCAGCACGTCGAGCCCGCCGAGGCCCGCGCCGCCGGACATCATCAGGAACGTCCGGCGCGCGGGATCGAGGCCGAACTCCGCCGCGCAGGCCGCACGATCGAGCGGCTGGCCGAACGCCGGCATGATCGGGATGCCGCTCACGTGCACCGTTTCCGGCGCCATGCCGCGTGCATGCATGCGCCACGCGATCTCGTCGTTGGCCGCGAAGTAGCCGCGCATGTGCGGCACGACCCACATGCTGTGCAGGTCGAAATCGGTGACCTGCACCCACACAGGCGTGTCGATGCGCGCCTTGCGGATCTCGCGCGACAACAGCTCGGCCGGCAGGAAGTGCGTGCAGATGATCGCGTCCGGGCGCTGCCGCTCGATCTCCGCGAGCAGCTGGCGGCAGTTGAGCCGCTCGATCGCGCGGCGGATCTTCTGCGATGCCGCGGCCGGATCGGCTTCGTCGGTCTTCTGGTACAGATAGCCCCACAGTGCCGGCTGGCTGCTGACGAGCTTGATGTAGAGATCGGTGTACAGCTTGCGGAAGCCGGTGGACACGAAGTCCATCACGTCCAGGTGCGTGGCTTCGACGCCGGCCGGATGGTGATCGGCAAATGCGCGAATCGCTTCGGCCGCGCGGGTATGCCCGGCGCCGGCGCTGACGCTCAGGAGCAGGATTTTCTTGTTTTGCTTTGACATCTGACTGACCGTTTCGATGAAGGTGGTCCGGATGCGGGTTCGCGGCGGCGCTCTCACGCGGCGGCTGTTTGCGTCCGGCTTACAACAAGCTTGGCAGATCTTCGACGGTGCGGGCGGGCGGCTATATCGACGCGACCGCCGGCATCGTCTGCGGAATCATACTGCGTTCGGTCGGCGGTGCCCGGATCGGTCGTCGATCAGGCGATCAGGCGATCAGGCGATCAGGCGATCAGGAAGGATAGATGGCGTGGACGGCGTGCTGCGCGGCCAGGGCGACGCACCAGCCGGCCGTGCCCCACGTGTTCCCCGAATCAGGGCGTTGCCACACCCCGCTTTCGCGTCCGCTTCCCGCGAACGATCGGATTCCATCGCGACGTCAGGCTCATTGCGCCGCGCAGCCGTTCGAACGCGACGTCCTCCCGCTGCCCGAAGCGGCTGACCGCCGGCCACGCGAGCACGTGATCGAGCCAGCCCTGCCACTCGTCGCCATGAAAGCGGCGACCGACTTCCCGCACGGCGTCGGGTGCCGCGATCACGATGCCCGCAAGCAGGTAGTAGGCCCAGAAGCTGCCCGCGCCGACGAGCTGATCGAGCCGGCACACGGACAACGCCGCGAGCAGCCCGTCCACCGTCGAGAGATCGGCACGATTCGTGCGAATCGCCCGCGCAACGAGGTTGTGCTGATCGCCATACGCGGCAACAGAGGTCCCGTCGCCGGCGGCGAGCACGGCCGAGAACGTCGCGAGCGCCGCCATCTCGTCGATGCGCGATGCATCGTCGCGCGGCCCGCACACGCGCAGCACGAGCGCGTCGATGACGGCACCCGGCATGCCCGACGTTTCTCCACTCGCCGCCGCGACGACGGCCAGCCTGTCTCCCGGGTTCTTCGTAGGCGGCGCCTCGCCCTGCGCGCCCGTTTCATGTTCGGTACCTTCGCCGTCATCGCCCCCGTTGCATTTGATGCCGCCGGCAATCCTCTCGAGCGCGGCCCAGCCGACATCGGGGTCGTCGAATGCGCATGCATCGATCACGCCGTACGCGGTGTCGAACACGGCACGCGAACCGGGACAGCTGCGTTCGGCTTCGGCGAGTTGCTGCATCGAAGGCGCATGCGAGCACGCACCGAGCGGGTTGCTCAGGTCGCATGCGCAGATGCCGCCGTCCGATGCGATCCACGGCGCGAGCCGTGAAAGCATCGCTGTCGCTTCCCGGGACAGGGTCGCGCCGGCCCGCATGCGTATCGCGTGCGACGCGATGACGGTCGTGCCGCCGGCGTCACCCGCCTGCGCCGCGCAAGCGGCGGCGTCGAGTCGTTCGATCAGGTACTGCAGCCACGCGGCCGTGCGCAGCCGGTCAGGCGTCGCGCCGCGGGCATCTCCATACTTTGCTGGATCGGTAAGCATGGGTCTTCCGGGATAGTTCTGGCCAATTGGAATAGTTTTGTATCAATCGAATCGAATGGCGCGGCACGCCGCGCCATCCCTGCATGTCCACCCGGATCGGATCGCGACGCGGGCGGCCAGCCGGCCGTCGCGCCGATACGCGCGACGACACGAATGCAACTAAAAATGAAGAGTCCGCCATGCATATCGCACGGCCCTCGTGCGCAACGGGCACCTGTTTCGATTCGCGAGGCTCTTACTGCACGTGGAGCTTCGGCGTCGCCATGAGCGTGCCGGAAAACTTGCAATCCGGTGTCAGTTCAGCGCTGCTGAAAGTCATTGAGGAATTCGAATCGTTCCATTTCGCCACGATCTTGCTCGGCCCGCACGCTCCAAGCACCTTGAAGTCCACCTGAGCGTTGTTGACCGAAAGCTGTGTCGCGCTGTCCACCTGCCCTGTCCACGGCGAAGAGCCGCTGGCGCTGCCGCTGACCAGCTGACACACGCTGCCCCCGCTGAACTGCACCGACGCGATATTGACGATACCCGCCGGCGTAATCGTTCCATTGAACGTCGCGGTACAGTTCGCGATGATCTGCTTGATGGTAAGCGCTGTCAGCCCCGTCGCCGAAAACGGCTCACCGTTCGGATTCATCGGCTGGCCGTCCACGCGCGAAACGGTTACCGCAAATGCCGGCGCAGCCGAAACCGCGGTAAATGCCACTGCGGCAGCAAGCGATGCAATTCGACGAATTTTCATCTGTACGGCCCTCTCTCTTGATAGTTGGCGGCCTTACCCGAGAAACGCGACCGCTCCGCGGAATGAATCCGGCCGCCGCGCCGATACACGCGACGGCACGAACCCATCGAAACCGCGAATGCCCGCCGCGCATACCACACTGCCCTCGCGCGCGACGGGCACCCGCTTCGATCCACGATGCTTACTGCACGTGGAACTTCGGCGACGTCGTGACCGTGCCTGACACCGTGCAGTTAGGCGTCAGGACCGAGTTATTGAACGTCAGCGACGAGTTCGCATCGTTCCATGCCGTCACCACCTTGCTCGGGCCGCATGCGCCGAGCAGCGTGACGTTCACCTGCACGTTGTTGATCGACAACTGCGTCGTGCTGTCGGCCTGGCCCGTCCACGGCGACGTGCTGCTTGCCGTGCCGCTGATCAGACCGCACGTGGTACCGCCGGCAAACTGCGTCGAGGTGATGTTGACGATGCCGGTCGACGTGATCGTGCCGTTGAACGTCGCGTTACAGGTTGCACTGATCGCTCCCTTGCTGAGGTTGGTCAGCCCCGATACGGAGAACGGCTCGCCGTTCGGGTTCATCGGCTGGCCGTCGGCACGTGAAACGGTGACAGCGAAAGCAGGCGCGGCCGAAACCGCGGTGAAAGCCACTGCAGCAACAAGCGATACGATTTTGCGAATGCTCATTTGAACTGCCCCCTCTCTTCACAAATGGCGGCACGCCGCCAGGAACGCGACCGTCCGGTCGGAACGATCCGGCCAACCGGTCGCAGGAAGCCGCCGGCACGCGTCATGCGCGCCGGTCGGCTCAGAACTTGTAGGAAATCCCGACGAACGTGATCAGCGGGTCGGCCTTCAGCTTCGTGCGCGTGGTCGCGAGCGTTGAGCCGTCGGCCGCCTTGATCACGAGCGACGAGTAGGTCTTCAGCGGCATGTACGTCAGCGTCGCCGTCAGCCCCCAGTGCTTGTCGATCGCGTAACTCGCACCGACGTTGTAGACCGGCGTGAACGACGACGACGCCTTGCCTTCCACCGACGTCGCGCCCGGCTTGCCGGCGCCGGCCGCGAGCACGCTGCCGAGGTTCTCGTTGATGTCCTTCGCGAAGTTGCCGTTCAGTTCGATGTTGCTGAACCAGCTGTAGGCCACGCCGATCCCGACGAACGGGCGGAACTTCGCCGTCGGGGCATTGAAGTAGTACTGCAGGATGATCGTCGGGCTCCACTGCCGCGCGTTCTTCACGGCCGGCTGGTTCGCCGACTTGTCCATGTCGACGTTGCCCAGGGAGCCGGCCGGGCCAGGCGGCTTGATCACGCCATGGCCGGTCAGCGTGAATTCGGGCGGCACGCCGAGCACCGACGTCACCGCGATGTGGTCGGTGAAGAAGTGCGTGAGCGTGAGGCCGACCGTGTCGGCGTTGTTGACCGTCAGGCTCGTGCCCGGCGACGTGAACGAACCGGGCAGGCGCAGCGGCCCGTTGATCGGCATGCCCGCGAGATTCGTCGTCAGCCCGTTGGTCGAATCCTGCGGCATGATGTGCAGCCAGCCCAGCGTCGCGACGTTGTCGCCCGCCTGCTGGGCCGATGCGAGCGTCGACACGCCTGTGACGATACCCGCGACAATCAGCTTCTTCATGAAGTCTCCCCTCATTCTGTCGGGGCGCCGTGCATCTGCGCGCGGCGCCGCCGTGTCTCCATCCAGGCGTGCGTCACTGCACGAATGCGCCGACCGTGAAGTACGGGTTGCTCGTATCGTTCATGTCGAGGAACCCGAATACGCCGCCGGTGAACGCGAACTTGCCGGTTGCCGGCCCCGACGCCGCATCCGCATGCACGGTCGTCACGATGCCCGGCACCTTCTGCGTGTAGTCGAGGTTCAGCGCGCGCGTGAGCGCGGCCTGCGACGCGTTGAATGGATCGAGCAGCGTGGCCTGTGCGCCGACGAGCGCGGTCGCGCGGTAGTTGAACGCGCTGTCGACGCCCGTGTACTCGCCGTCCTGCGAGCCTTGCGTGATCGCCGTCTGCGGGCTCAGGAACGAGATGCCCGATTCGTCGTCCGCGCTCGGCGGGCCTTGCGTGAGGTCCGCGTTCGCAGCGCCGGTGCGGATGAAGATCGGCACGAGCTGGTTGCGCAGCTTGCCGACGATCAGGATCCCCTTGCCGGCCTTCGCCGGATCGAGCGCCGCGAGCGTCGGCGGAATCTGCGGCTGGTAGTTGAGCGACTGGAATGCCGGCGCGTCGGGACGCAGCGTGAACGGCTGGTTCACGGTCGCGCTCGATGCAAGCGGCTGCCCGCCGTTCTTCTTGCCGAAGTTGTCGGTCTCGACATAGCTGCCGTCCGCGTTGATCGTTACCTGCTGGTCGAGCGCCACCGGCTGGAAGCTCTGCGACGGCACCTGGTGATAGCCGAGCTGGTTGTACGTGCCGGCGATCTTCGTCAGGTCGGTTTCGAGCGACGAGAAGCTGATGAACGGGTAGTACGGGAACGTCGTCTGCGGAATCTTGCCGACGCCGATCACACCGTTGAACTGGATCGTCGCGCCCGGAATCGCGCCGCCCAGCACGCCTTCGCCGAGAAACAGCCGCGCGGGCCGGGTCGGGTCGAGACTCGCGTTCTGCATCCGGAACGTGCACTGGTTCAGCTTGACCGTCGGCAGCCCCGTTTCGTCGGCCAGCGTGCCGTCGACCACATTCGCGGGCGCCGTATCGCGCGTCGGCTGCACGGTGCCCGTGGTGGTCGGTACCGGCGAAGCGAGGTAGGTCATCCGGTACGTCATCTTCGTCGTGTCGAGCTGCACCTTCACGAGCTCGCCCGACCCCGACCCGCCGACGAACACCGTGTTGTAGTCGATCGTCTGCGGGCACAGCCGGACCACCGGCGCGGGCGGCGGGTCGCCATCTCCGCCGCATGCTGCCAGCAAGGGCGCGAGCGACGCCGCGACCATCCATTTCTTCAAATTCATAGGAATCCTCTTGAAATTCGATTCGCCGGCAGCGACGCATGCGCCGCCGGTGTTACGTGTTCAATGCAGGGTTACTGGACGAACGCGCCGACCGTGAAGAACGGGTTGACCTGGCTGTTGTTGACGACCATCGCGTAGACATTGCCGGCCGTCACGACCCAGCCCGTATCGCCCTTCTTGAAGATCGCCACATTGCCGTTCGAGCCCTTCGCGTTGAAGTCCTGCGTGGCCGTGACCTTGATCTTGCCGGGCGTCGCCTGGGTGTAGTCGAGCCCGAACTGCGAGGTCACCGACGACGTCTGCGGATCGATGAAGGCCGCGGTGCTGCCCTGGAACAGCGTGGACGTGTAGTTCGCGGACATCGTCGATACCGCGGTGCCGTCGTTGCAACTACCCGCCTGCGCCAGGAAGAACGTGCCGTTGAAGCTACCGGGCAGATCCGGGTGCGGCACGTTGTTGTTGAAGCTCGGGCCCGAGTTGGCGATCGCGAAAGTCGCGGTGCTGGGCGCCACGATACCGCAGGCGGATGCGCTCGTTGCGCCGATGAAGCCGCCCTTCAACGAGTTGGCCGCGATGGCGGTCGTCGACGAGAGCATCGAGATCCCGACTTCGGCATCGGCGACCGATGCGAGCGCATTGCTCGAATCGACATGCGTGTAACCGACCCGAATCACGATCGGCACCCGCACACCGTTCAGCTTGCCGACGATCATGATCCCCTTCGCCTGGCTCGGCGTCGCGATCACGATGCCCGGCGCCTGCCCGGCCACCGGATACACGACCGTACCGAACTGGTTCGGCACCGCGTTGCTCACGAACACGTTGTCGGCCGAACCGTCCGCGTTCTTGCGCAATGTCCACGGCGATCCGGTAGTCTGGCACGAGTAATCGCTATTCGGCGTGATCGTGCACGAACCGTCCGCATTGAAGGTCTGGTTCCAGTTGACGACGTCGGGCTCCCAGCCCGCCGCCCCGGCACTGCTCTGGGCGCTGCCGCCGACAGGCGACAGGTGAATCCCCACTTCGTTGTAGTTGCCCGCGACCTGCGTGAAATCGGTTTCCGTTTGCGTGAAGCCGATGAACGGGTAGAAATCGAATGTGCGCGACGGCACGACGCCAAGCACGAAGCCCGGGAACGGTTCGATCCCGGCGAACGCGATCGTCGCCCCAGGAATCCCGCCGCCCACCACGCCATTGCCGACGAACAGCATCGGCGGATCCGCACGATTGATCGTCACCGCATACGTACCATCGCTCGTTGCGCCGCTGTCGAGCACGAACGCGCAGCGGTTCTGCTCGGCGGTCGGGAGCGTGGTCGGATGATGGAATGCGCCGCTGATCGTCAGGCCCGCGCGGGTATTGTTGACTTGCCCCGCCGACGTCGGCACCGACGATTCGAGGAACTGCATCTGATAGGTGAGCTTCGTCGTGTCGAATTTCACCTTCACGTACTCGCCGCTGCCGGCGCCGCCCGTATACGTCGTCGTGTAATCGAGCACGTCAGGACACAGCTTCGTCACGACGGGCGGCGTCGTTTCGGCGCCGCTCGGCCCGCATGCGCTGCCCGAGCACTGCGGCACATTGATCGGCCCCGGATCATCCCCGCCGCCGCAACCGGCGACGAACGGCAGCGCCAGTACCGCGCACGACAGGATCGCTTTCCGCCATTCAGGAATGCAAATCATCAACCCCTCCTTTTCAGGTACGACAAAGTCTCGTCCGGCCGGGCTGCATGGCCCGCCGGTTGGTATCGCGCCGCCGCACGAATGCGCAGCGCATGACGGTGCACGCAAGACGGCCGCGATGCCGGTCAGGCAGATGCGGCACATGCCGCTGCGGCAGGCAAGCGTGCTCCCGCAGCGCCGTCATGCGGCACGGCGCCGTCGGAACGATCGAAACGGAAAGTGGTTCGCCGCTACACGGCGAAGTGACGAGGCAGGCATGCGACCTGCGTCGCGCCTGCATTCAGCGAAAAATCGGGAAACGGCAGTCCGGCTGGCCCCGCGGATACGCGTCTCATGGTGTGGTCTCCATCCGTACGCTTGATTCGTTATCGTGATGCGTCGTTTGTCGAGACTATGATCGGACCATTCAAACAAGTAAATGGATGCAGAGTTCCAAACGAATGAAACCGCGCGATCCTAGCGTTTGTACGGTATTTAACAGATTTTCAAACAGCCTTCATTTTATTTGCTCAGACAAATACCGGACCCGTGGAACACGCGTTTGAACAGCGCAGGCCAATCCGCGCCGAGTCAGGCCTGCCGGCCTTCAGCGGCCCGCGCGCATGTTGCGGCGCAACCTCAAACGTCGATGATCGCGAGCGTGCCGTGGCTGCCGGGCAGCACCGCGTGGCGCGTGCCGGCATGCGCGAGATACATCTGCCCGGCGCCGACCACGACCGTTTCCGCTTCGACTTCGAGCATCAGCACGCCGTCGAGCACCAGCAGCCCCTCGTTGTAGTCGTGCACTTCCGCTTCGTACGGCTGCGCATCCATGCGCAGCACCTTGATCCGGGCCGGCCCGACCTCGCCGACGATCGTGGATTTCCAGGCGGCGGCCTGCGCGTCCGCCACGGACTTGAAATCGATCAAAGACATGCGCCCCGCTCCGTGAACGATGAAAGGAACGCATTATCGCGAGCGCGATGCGCGCCGTCCCGGTACGGCGCAACGGCGTTCGGGCAGCACAGTCGGCACGCCGCACGCGCGGAAACGCTGTCACGGCCCGATTCGCGGGAAATACC
The DNA here is from genome assembly GCF_905339605.1 of Burkholderia sp. BCC1972. Taxonomy (NCBI): domain Bacteria; kingdom Pseudomonadati; phylum Pseudomonadota; class Betaproteobacteria; order Burkholderiales; family Burkholderiaceae; genus Burkholderia; species Burkholderia sp. BCC1972. The sequence continues at coordinate 24,635 of NZ_CAJPGH010000040.1, forward strand.
CCGAATTGTTCGTTTGATTCAAATAAAATCATCTTTTATTGCCAAATTTGCGCTTGACTCACGCAAATCCGGCACCGGCAACATCCGGCTTTTCCATCAGAATGCATTTCGATCTGCCGATTGCTAATATGGCGGTCCCGCGATCCCGCACCACCACGCCGTTCGATACGACGCCCGTTCGCCATGCCGTCCCCGGTCCCGGCCGCTTCCCAGCGGCGGCGGCACCGGGCACGCGCAGCGCACCGCGTCGCGCCGGCCGGCCGTGCCATCCGTGAGCATGCAACCGATCCTTTCCGTCTCCGATCTCTCCAAGACTTACGCGTCCGGCTTCCAGGCGCTGAAGCACGTGACCCTCGACATCCGCCCCGGCGAGATCTTCGCGCTGCTCGGGCCGAACGGCGCCGGCAAGACCACGCTGATCGGCTCGATCTGCGGCATCGTCACGCCGACCGAAGGCCGCGTGACGGTCGGCGGCCACGACATCCGCGATCAATACCGCGCGGCCCGCGAAATGATCGGCCTCGTGCCGCAGGAGCTGACCACCGACGCGTTCGAGACCGTCTGGGCGACCGTGTCGTTCAGCCGCGGGCTGTTCGGCAAGGCGCCCGATCCCGCGTACATCGAGAAGACGCTGAAGGCGCTGTCGCTGTGGGACAAGCGCGACAACAAGCTGATGACGCTGTCGGGCGGCATGAAGCGCCGCGTGATGATCGCGAAGGCGCTGTCGCACGAGCCGCGCATCCTGTTCCTCGACGAGCCGACGGCCGGCGTCGACGTCGAGTTGCGCCGCGACATGTGGAAGCTCGTCGATTCGCTGCGCGAAAGCGGCGTGACGATCCTGCTGACCACGCACTACATCGAGGAAGCCGAGGAGATGGCCGACCGGATCGGCATCATCCTCGGCGGCGAGCTCGTGCTCGTCGAGGAGAAGCGCGAGCTGATGCGCAAGCTCGGCAAGAAGCAGCTGACCGTGCAGCTCGAGCACCCGCTCGCGGACGTGCCGCCCGCGCTCGTGCCGTTCGGGCTCGAACGCGCGGACGACGGCGCCGCGCTCGTCTACACGTACGACTCGCAGCGCGACGACGCGAGCATCGCGAAGCTGATCAACGCGCTCGGCTCGGCCGGCATCGGCTTCCGCGACCTGCACACGACGCAGAGCTCGCTCGAAGACATCTTCGTCAGCCTGATCGACAACCGCCGCAACGGCGTGCAAGGAGCCTGACCCATGAACTGGCATGGAATCCGCGCGATCTACCGCGCAGAAATGGCCCGCACGCGCCGCACGCTGATGCAGAGCATCATTGCGCCGGTGATTTCGACGTCGCTGTATTTCGTCGTGTTCGGCTCCGCGATCGGCTCGCGCATCAGCGACGTGAACGGCATCGGCTACGGATCGTTCATCGTGCCGGGCCTCGTGATGCTGTCGCTGCTGTCGCAGAGCATCTCGAACGCGTCGTTCGGCATCTACTTCCCGCGCTTCACGGGCACGATCTACGAGATCCTGTCCGCGCCCGTGTCGTACTGGGAGATCGTGATCGCCTACGTCGGCGCGGCCGCGTCGAAGTCGATGCTGCTCGGCGTGATCATCCTCGCCACGGCCGGCCTGTTCGTGCCGCTGCACATCCTGCATCCGTTCTGGATGGTGCTGTTCCTGGTGTTGACGGCGATCACGTTCAGCCTGTTCGGCTTCGTGATCGGCATCTGGGCCGACAGCTTCGAGAAGCTGCAGCTCGTGCCGCTCCTGATCATCACGCCGCTCACATTCCTCGGCGGCAGCTTCTATTCGGTCGACATGCTGCCGCCCGCGTGGCGCGTCATCACGCTGTTCAACCCGATCGTCTACCTGATCAGCGGCTTCCGCTGGTCGTTCTACGGGCTCGCCGACGTGCACGTGTGGATCAGCCTCGCCGCAACCGGGCTGTTCCTCGTGATCCTGCTCGCGATCGTCGCGTGGATGTTCCGCACCGGCTACAAGCTGAAGAACTGACGTGGCACGCGCCGCCCGCCGATGACGCATTTGGGCAAGCAGGCGGCGTTTTTCCTCTGATGCGGCAGTTTGTGGTCGCGTCTACTGAATGTGAAGCATCGGGGCCCTGGAGCATGCGCTGCGCGGCCCCTTTTTCATTTCAGAGGACGCCATGCCCGCCGCCACCGCTCCCGCCTCCGCCGCTGCCCGGCTCGAACGCCTGCCGTTCTCCGGCTATCACAAGCGCATCTTCTTCATCATCGCGATCGCGTTCTTCTTCGACTCGGTCGACCTCGGCACGATGACGTTCGTGCTCGGCTCGATCCGCAAGGAGTTCGGACTGTCGACCGCGGCCGCCGGCCTCGTCGCGAGCGCGAGTTTCTTCGGGATGGTGCTCGGCGCGGCCGTGGCCGGCCTGCTCGCCGACCGCTTCGGCCGCCGGCCCGTGTTCCAGTGGAGCATGGTGCTGTGGGGCGCCGCGTCGTACCTGTGCTCGACCGCGCAGAGCGTCGACGCGCTGATCGTCTACCGCGTGCTGCTCGGCATCGGGATGGGGATGGAGTTCCCGGTCGCGCAGACGCTGCTGTCCGAGTTCGTGCCGACCGAGAAGCGTGGCCGCCTGATCGCGCTGATGGACGGTTTCTGGCCGCTCGGCTTCATCACGGCCGGCATCGTCGCCTACTTCGTGCTGCCGCAGTTCGGCTGGCGCACCGTATTCGCGCTGCTCGCGATTCCCGCAGTGTTCGTGCTCGTCGTGCGCCGCATCGTGCCCGAATCGCCGCGCTGGCTGGAACATGCGGGCCGGCACGCGGAAGCCGATACGGTGATGCACACGATCGAGGCGAAGGTGATGCGCTCGGCCGGCGTCACGACGCTGCCGCCGCCGTCGCGGCTCGCGGAACCGGTCGCGGCACGCGGCCACGGCGCGCTGCGCGAGATCTGGAGCGGCGTGTACCGCCGCCGCACGGTGATGGTTTGGCTGCTGTGGTTCTTCGCACTGCTCGGCTTCTACGGCCTCACGTCGTGGCTCGGCGCGCTGCTGCAGCAAGCGGGCTTCGAGGTCACGAAATCGGTGTTCTACACGGTGCTGATCTCGCTCGGCGGCGTGCCGGGCTTCCTGTGCGCCGCGTGGCTCGTCGAACGCTGGGGGCGCAAGCCGACCTGCATCGCGTCGCTGATCGGCGGCGGCGCGATGGCGTATGCGTACGGCCAGAGCGCGCTGTACGGCGGCAGCACGACGCTGCTGATCGTCACGGGCCTCGCGATGCAGTTCTTCCTGTTCGGGATGTGGGCCGCGCTGTACACGTACACGCCCGAGCTGTACGGCACCGGCGCGCGCGCGACGGGGTCGGGCTTCGCGTCGGCGATCGGGCGCATCGGCTCGCTGATCGGGCCTTACGTGGTCGGTGTCGTGCTGCCGGTGTTCGGCCAGGGCGGCGTGTTCACGCTCGGCGCGCTGTCGTTCATCGCGGCGGCGATCGCCGTGTGGACGCTCGGGATCGAGACGAAGGGGCTCGCGCTGGAAGAATTGGCGGCAGGCGACGAGACGGGCGGCAACGGCCGGTATCCGGCGGCGGCAGCGGACAAGCTGTCCTGACCGGCGGAAGTCACTTGCAGGCTGGGACGGCGTTCAGCGCCGTTCCAGGCCGCTGCGCATCCTGCCGATGCGCGGCCGGCCGATCATGCACGACATCCCGCGCGTGCTCGACGGTGCGATCGCACGCCGCGAAGCCGCCGTCGCGCAAGCCGCGGCGGCGGCTATCCAATGGTGGCTCAGCCGGTGCCGGTCAGGCGCCGGCGACGACGAACTCTTCGGCCGCCTTGCGCTGGACCGCGGCCATCACGGCCAGTTCGCGCTTGCTGCGCGCGTCGCCGGACACGACACCCGTCGCATGCTTCGCCTTCGCGCCCAGCGGGAAAAACACAAACGACGCGCCGGCCGGCGCTGCCGGTTCCGCACGCAGGCGTTTGTTCAGGATTTTCAGGTACTTCTTCTTCGAGACTTCCTTAGCAGCCATGGCACCCTCCGCGTCAACGTGGTGAGGACCAGCATACCAGTTTTGGCGGCGCGCTCCGCGGCGGCGCCCGCCGGCTCGCCCGTCACCGAAAATTCTTCGCGCGTGCTGTCGATTCGCGCCATTCCCGCGCGTCGTGTTGTCGTAACCGATCGTTTTGCCGTCGCTACGGGCGGCGGTTCCCCCGATTCATTATTCAGGAGATACGACAATGCGCGTCATGGTCATCGTCAAAGCCACCGCCGAGTCCGAATCCGGCCGGATGCCGGACACCCAATGCATGGCCGAAATGGGCCGTTTCAACGAAGCGCTGGCGGAAGCCGGCATCCTGCTCGCGGCTGATGGCTTGCACCCGAGCATGCGCGGCAAGCGCGTCCATTTTTCCGGCAAGAACCGCTCCGTCATCGACGGTCCGTTCGCCGAAACGAAGGAACTCATCGCCGGCTACTGGCTGTGGCAGGTGAAATCGATGGAAGAAGCCGTCGAATGGGTGAAGCGCTGCCCGAACCCGATGCCGGGCGACTCCGACATCGAAATCCGCCCGCTGTTCGAGGCCGAGGATTTCAGCCCGGCATTCACGGCCGAACTGCAGGCGCAGAAAGCGCGGCTGAGCGCGCAAGCCGACACGCGGCAGAAGCCTTGAGCGGCGGGCAAGAGCAAGCCGCGCGCGCCCGGACGAACCGGTTGACGAGCGCCAGTTTAGTAACGTATCGTTTTGATACGTTACTAAACAACACCCATTCGTCATGCACTCCCGTTTCGACCGTTTCCGCACGACCGCGCTCGGCGTCCAGCTCGAAGCACTGATCGAACAGCCCGAGCGCTATCTCGAGTTCGCGGCGCTGTCGCGCGTCGGCGTCGCTGCGATCGGCGCGATCCAGGACGAGATCGCGCGCACGTTCCCCGAAATCGAAGCCGACACGACGGCCCGCCAGTTCTGCGGCGCGATGGTCGCGGAAGTCATGCGCAGCCGCGGCCACGAGGTCGTGCAGGCGCGCGGGCGGCTCGGCGGTGCGCTGTTCAGCTATGGCGCGGTGTTCAGTGCATTTCCGCATCGGCTGCCGTTCACCGATGTCGTCGCCGCGCTGGCGCGCATGCCCGAGAGGCTCGCCGCCTACGCCGCGCACGTACCGGCCGCGCTGGCCACGCGCCGCCCGGCCGGCACCGGCTTCTCGCTCGTCGAGCATGCGTGCCATTTGCGCGACCTCGATGCGGTATTCGCCGAACGCATCGACACCGTGCGCACGGCCGAGCTGCCCGTGATCGACTCGATCGACGGCACCGCGCTCGCCGCGCAGCGCGACTACCTTGCGCAGCCGCTCGCGCCTGCCGTCGACGCATTCCGCGCGTGCCGCGCCGCGCTATGCGCCACCGCCGCCGCACTGGACCCGTCGCAGCTCGCACGTTGCGGGCTGCGCGACGGCATCCGCCGCATGTCGCTCGACGAACTCGTACGCGAACTGCTCGACCACGACCGCACGCACGTGCTCGAACTCGACGAACTGCTCGCCGAACTCGAATTGCCGCCGCTTCCTTCAGCCCACGCCGAATGACCCAGCCCACGCCCGTCATCTTCATCCACGGTTTCATCGGCACGTTCGACGTGCGCGGATGGAGCGGCCCGCATCTCGCGCCCGACCTGCTCGGCTACGGCGCGCATCGCGCGGCGCCGTTCGACACGATCACGCTCGCCGCGCAGGTCGAACATGTGCGGCAAACCGTCGACGCGCACTTCGGCGCACAGCCGGTCGATATCGTCGGCCACTCGGTCGGCGGCGCGGTCGCGATGCTGTTCGCGCATGCCCACCCTGAGCGCGTGCGGCACGTCGTCAACGTCGAAGGCAACTTCACGCTCGACGATGCGTTCTGGTCGGCCTCGGTCGGCCGCATGACACCCGGCGAAGCCGACGCGATGCTCGACGGCCTGCGCGCCGCCCCGCTCGACTGGCTGCGCGGCTCGATCGACGCGCCGTCGCCGGGCCAGCTCGACGACGCACGCCGCTGGCTCGCGCATCAGCCGGCATCGACGCTGCGCGCGATGGGCCGCTCGGTCGTCGCGACGACCGGCGAACCGGGCTACCTGCAGGCACTCGCGCAAGTCTTCGAGCGCCACCCTGTCTGGCTGATCGCCGGCGAACGCTCGCGTGCCGGCTGGCACGTGCCCGACCGGGCACTCGCGCGCTGCGCCGGCTTCGAGACGATCGCAGGCTGCGGGCACCTGATCGCGACCGAACGGCCCGATGCGTTTCGCGCCGCCATCGAGCGCATCGTATGCAAGCCGCCTGCCTGACAACCCGTAGGATTCGCCGAAATATGGTTGAAAGGCGCGGTTGCTAGAGTCGTCGGAACAGGGTTTTCCCGGCGTCCGGCGCCGGACTGGGTCGACACATGCACGGATCGATGCACCTGGCACGTACTTTCTGGCTGCTTCTGCTGCTGGCCGTCGCGAGCCCTGCCTTCGCGTTTCATGCGCGGGTCGTCGCGATCCCGAGCGCCGCAATGAGCGAGACGCTGAAGGCGACGGTCGTGCTGCCCGACGATTACGCGCGCGGCAACCGCGGCGACGAACGCTATCCGGTCGTCTATCTGCTGCACGGCTCGGGCGGCGACCATACCGACTGGACGTCGAACACGCGCATCGCCGCGCTCGCCGACCGCTATCACGTGATCCTCGTGATGCCTGACGGCGGGCACGAAAGCTGGTACATCGACAGCCCGTTCGATTCGGGCAGCCGCTACGAAACCTTCATCGGCGATGAAGTCGTGTCCTACGTCGATCTGCACTTCCGCACGATCGCGACGCAGCACGCGCGCGCGATCACCGGGCTCAGCATGGGCGGCTTCGGCGCACTGCGCATCGCGCTCGACCGGCCCGACACGTTCGGCGCGGTCGGCAGCATCAGCGGCGCGGTCGATCCGCGCTGCTGCACGGACGAGCCGGGCATCGCCCACGTGTTCGGCGATCCCGACCGTCATCCGTCGTTCTGGAACCGCAACGTGATCGTCGAAAGCGCGCGCGCGTTCGTGCGTGCGCATCTCGACCTGACGATCGATTGCGGCCGCGACGATTCGTTCGTCGGCTCGAACCGCACGCTTCACGAACGGCTTCTCGCGCTCGGCGTGCCGCACGACTACACGGAACGCCCCGGCGGGCATACGTGGGATTACTGGGCGAACGCGATCCGCTACCAGATGCAGTTCTTCGCGACGTCGTTCCAGCATCGCGGCTACGCATACCGTGCCGCACCTTCCGCACCGGACATGACGCGCGCAGGCTGATGCGCGCCCAAGGCGGCTATCGGGCATCGGGCCGAAGGCGGCAAAGTCTGACGTCGAAAATCGAAACAGGATAATGAACCGGCATGCCGGGCATGCGTACCCGGCAAGAAGATGAACGCGCGCCGCCAGGCGCGCGAAAAAGCGGAACGACGAATCGGTCAGTTGCCGTGCGTAGCGCCTGCGCCGACGACGCGATCGAAGAATTCCTGCGCACGCGCCAGCTCGTCGAGTGCGCGATCGAGCCGCGACATCGCGCGTGCGTATTCGGCCGACGAACCGTCGTCGTCGCTTTCGCCGCGGACCGCGCGAAACGCCTGATCGACGTTGCGCGTGGCTTCGACGAAGCGCTGTGCGGCCTGCGCTTCCCGCGAACAGATGTGGGTCGACATCGACACTCCTCCCTCAGGATTGCAGTGTGAAGCACGCCGACGCTCAGTGTGCGTGGCGCGCATGTCGGCGGCGTGAACCACGACCCATCGAGTGTCGACGCATCGGCCGCCGCGCGGCGCGCTTCGTGCCGATTGTCCCTCCGCGCTCGCCGATCCGCTACGGCGAGATTGCAACAAATTCTTGCGCGACCTGCGTCGCGCGGTTCATCACGCGCGCCCGATGCGTGGATGCGCAAGCCCCGCGAATGCAGCCGCCTCGCCCGGCGACAGGTCGAACAGGTCGCCGGTGCGATCGCGCGGATGCTCGGCCGCCGGCCGGTTGCGCAAGCGCGCGACATGCGTGGGCGCAACATACGCGGCCGCCGTTTCGATCGGCGGCATGTCGAACAGATCGCGCGTGACGCCGCGCACGGCGTCGGTCGGCGACCGGCCGCGCAGGCGCGCGACGAGTTCGACGAAGCGATCGAAATCGCCTGCACGCGTGGCCTTGTTCACTTCCGCGAGATCGCGCGCCTTCAGTACACACGGCTGCGCGAGCCGCACGAAATACGGTGCTTCGAGCTCGACCGACAGCGCGAGCGGATAGCTCTTGCCCGTCTGCTCCTTCGCGCGCCCGACGCAATCGACCACGGCCGCACCTTGTGCGGCGCCGAGCGGCTTGCCGGTGCTCACGCTGCGCAGATGATCGGGAAACACGCGCAACTGCGTGCCGACCGTCAGCGCGGTGGATGACGCACACACGAGTGCGTAGTGCTGTTCGCGACGCCGGCCCGACGGCAACGTCGCACGGCTGGCGATGAACGTATGCGGCGGCAACGGCCGCACCTGCCCGCTCGCGTCGACCCACGCGTTCCACAACAGCGCGTCCTTGCGCTCGCCTGCGCGCGGGCGCGATGCGACCGGCGAAAACAACGCGAGCAGCGAGCCCGTGCGATGCGCGGCGACTTGCGCGCTGCTGCCGAGCGGCTGGTTGATGCCCCACAGAAAACGCCCGCCCCCGAGCCTGCGTTCCCATTCCTTGCGGAGCACGACGGTCGGCAGTTCCTCGCCGGACTCGGTACCGATCTTGGTCCAGCAGAACGTGGGTGGGAGGTGTTTCAGTGTCATCAACTTTCTCGGGATACAGCCTCGCCGGTGACAGCAAGCCCATTCAACAGCCGTAACTGTATAGGTATAATGCATCGCATGGAAGCCCCGGACCAAGATTTTCCCGTTCAAGACCTGTTGCGCCGCTTGATGGCAGATACACGCTCGTCCAGTGAAATAGCGCGACTTTCCGGGGTCAGCCAGCCGACCGTATCGCGCCTGAGACTGTCGAACGGGCGGCGGCTGCGCCGCAGCGCGCCATTCACTAAGCTATGCAGTTTTTATGGTGTCGATACGGAGCCGTCGCGCCGCCGCTATAACGACCTGCTGCGCGACGCGATCGTCGACGCGTGGGACGGGTCGGACGAGCACGGGCGCGCGCTGCTGGTCGTGATTCAGGGGTTGAAGGATTTGCAGGCGAAGGCGGACGACGGGTGATGGCGGCGACGTGCCCGGTCCTTCATCGAGATTGAACGCGATCGGCACGCGCGCCCGCATCGGCGACGGCGCGCCGTGCTCTACATGCGCAGCGCAGCGGCTCGCCAGCACCGCGTCGCGCGCCGCCGCATCGAGACGCGGATAGCCGCTGCCGGTCACGACGCGCGCGGCGACAATCCGGCCCACCACGAGAACGGCATGAAGAGGATTGCGTATCGATCGCCTCGCTCTTCCCCGTCGCGGTGTTCACCGCACCCCGTCAGCCGTCGCACGCTGCGCCGCATTGCGCGAGCGAATTCTCCTTGCTGCGAAAGACCAGCGGCTGTTCGTCGCGCGGCGCGCGAAGTCGCGCGAATTGCACGGCCTGTTCAACCTGGTCGTGATGGGCGGACTTCGTGCACACCGGATCGGCCTCGTTCGGGTCGCCGGCCAGCAGGTATGCCTGGCACCGGCAACCGCCGTGATCCGCATGCCGCTCGTCGCATGTGCGACACGGCTCGCGCATCCAGTCGTCGCCGCGAAACGCGTTGAACGCGTCGCTGTCGTACCAGATGTCCCGCAGCGACCGGTCACGCACGTTCGGCAACGCGAGCCCCGGCAGCGACCGCGCGGCATGACACGGCAGCGCGGTGCCGTCCGGCGCGACGCCGAGAAACACCGAGCCCCAGCCGTTCATGCACGCCTTCGGGCGGCGCTCGAAATAGTCGGGCACGACGAACAGGATCTTGCAGCGCTCGCCGATCAGCTTGCGATAGCGGTTGACCGTGTCCTCGGCCTCGCGCACCTGCTCGACGGTCGGCATCAACTGGTCGCGATTGAGCATCGCCCAGCCGTAGTACTGCGTGTTCGCGAGTTCCAGATAATCGGCGCCGAGATCGAGCGCCATCTCGATGATTTGCCCGACGTGCGGCAGGTTGTAGCGATGCAGCACGCAGTTGAGCACCATCGGGTAGCCGTGTGCCTTGATCAGCCGCGCCACGTCGCGCTTCAGTTCGAACGTGCGCGTGCTGGTCAGGAAATCGTTCAGCTCGCGCGTCGAATCCTGCAGCGACAACTGGATGTGGTCGAGCCCGGCGGCCTTGAGCCGCTCGATGCGCGCGACGTTCAGCCCGATGCCCGACGTGATCAGGTTCGTATAGAAGCCGAGCCCGCGCGCATGCGCGACGAGCGCCTCGAGATCGCCGCGCTGCAGCGGCTCGCCGCCCGAGAAGCCGATTTGCGCGGCGCCGAGCGCGCGCGCATCGCTAATGACCGTGCGCCATGCGTCGGTGTCGAGTTCCGCACCGTGCGTCGCGAAGTCGACCGGGTTGTAGCAGAACGCGCAGTGCAGCGGGCAGCGGTACGTGAGTTCCGCGAGCAGCCACAGCGGCGCGGACGGACGGGAAGTGTCGGGCGCCATGTCAGTCCAGCCAGCCGCGCAGTCGCGCATGATCGAGAAAACGGTAGACGTCGGTCGCGAGATCGGATTGCATGAACAGGCGCTCGAGTTCGCCGATGATGTCGTCCAGTTCGCGCGTGCCGTCGCAGCGCGCGAGAATCTCGCCCGCACTCGGGTTGAGCTTGACCATGCCCTCCGGATAGAGGAGCACGTACGCATCCTGGGCCACCTCCCATTGCAGGCGGTACATGCCCCTGAGGCAGGGACGCAGCGGCACGCCGCTGGCGGCTTCGATCGCGTTCATAACGGGTAGGCCTTTTCGACGGCGTCGAGCATCGACCACAGGATGTCGAGCTTGAATTGCAGAATGCCGAGCGCGCGCTGCTGCGCCTCCGGTGTCGTGAAATGCTCCAGCGTGACCGCGAGCCCATGCTCGACGTCGCGCTGCGCGAGCGGCACGCGGCTGCGGAAGTAATGCAGCCCGGCCGGCTCGATCCACGGGTAATGCGACGGCCAGCCCGCGAGCCGGTCGAGATGGATCTGCGGCGCGAACATCTCGGTCAGCGACGAGCACACGGCTTCCTGCCAGGGTGCGCGCCGCGCGAAGTTCACGTACGCATCCACCGCGAAACGCACGCCGGGCAGCACGTGTTCGAGCGACCACAGTTCGGCACGCGCGAGGCCGCAGGCCTCGCCGAGCCGCACCCACGCCTCGATGCCGCCTTCGTTGTCGCCCTGCCCGTCGTGGTCGATCAGCCGTTGGATCCAGCGGCGCCGCGTATCGCGATCGGGACAGTTCGACAGGATCGCCGCATCCTTGAGCGGGATGCAGATCTGATAGTAGAAGCGGTTCGCGACCCAGCCGCGGATCTGCGTGGGCGAACAGGCGCCGCTGTTGAGCCGCCGGTTGAACGGATGATGGATGTGATAGCGCGATTCGAGCGCACGCAGGCGCGCCTCGAATTCGGTCGCGGTCCAGGGCGTCGCGTGCAACGCCGTAGCGGGGATCGGTGCGTTCATCGTCAGACCTGGAATTGCATGCCGTCGTGTGCGACGTCGATGCCGTGCGCGCGCAGGTGCGCGTGCTCGACGGAATGCGGATCGAGAATCGGGTTCGTGTTGTTGATGTGCGTGAGGACCTTGCGCGTCCGCGCGGGCAGCCTGTCGAGCCAGTCGATCATGCCGGGCCGCCCGTGTTCCGCGCATTGCGCGAGATGCCCCATGTCGGCCGCGTGCTTGCCCGACAGGCCGAGATCGATCATCTCGGTTCCGGTCCAGAACGTGCCGTCCACCAGCACGAGATCGGCGCCGTCCATGGCCGCGCGTACGTCGTCGGTAACCGACGCGAGCCCCGGCGCATAGAACGCGCGCCGTCCGCTCGCGACGTCTTCGATCGACAGCGCGATGTTGTCGCCGGGCGCGGCCGACGCGCGCCGCGGCGAATACGGCGGCGGCTTGCTGTCGACGGCGATCGCGGTGAAACGGATCCCGTTCGCCGCCGGCACCGCAAACGGCTCGCCGGGCACGATCGCGTGCGCGGCGACGCCGCAGTAATGGCCGAGCAGCGGCACGAGCGGCAAGCCGGTCGACAGGTCGTCGAGCACCGGCGCGCTCGCGTAGAGCGGCAGCGGCGTCGAGCGCTCGCGCAGCATGAGCAGGCCCGTCACGTGATCGATCTGCGCGTCGCACAGCACGACGGCGGCGATGCCGCTGTCGCGGATCGCGCGCGCCGGCTGCAGGTCCGGATCCGCGCGCAACTGGGAAAGAATGTCGGGCGACGCGTTGACGAGGACCCAGTCGATGCCGTCGTCGCTGACCGCGATCGACGACTGCGTGCGAGGCAGCACGTGGCCGCTTCCGCTGCGCGCACGGCGGCAGTTCGCGCAATTGCAGTTCCATTGCGGCAGCCCGCCGCCGGCTCCCGAGCCGAGTATCTTGATCTTCATGGGCGTCAGCTCCCGAGGCCGCCCGCGCCGCCCACGGCGAAACGGGCGGCACGCACGGCGATCAGCGGTTGGCGATGTACATCGTGATTTCGAAGCCGAAGCGCAGGTCGGTGTAAGACGGTGTCGTCCACTGCATGGTGTGTCTCCTGTCGAGTTGATGATTGATGCGTTGCTGGATGAATCGAACAACCGCGGCAATCGAGCGGTCGGTTCCTCTTCAGCAAGGAGCGTGCCGAAGCCGTACATTCGCCGCGCCGCGGCGGTAGACGGCCCTCATCCGGGCATCGGGACGCATTCCTTACGAACAGCCTACGAGATTCGCGCGAATGCGGTTCGCCACCCCGGCGGCAGGATGTCCGCGAGTGGTGACAGGTGTTGAATCGTTGAACACCGGTGTTGCAACTTGACACACCGGCTGTGACAGGTCGCGCACGGCGCGACGAGCGCGTCAGCTCTCGTCCGACGGATGGCGCCCCGCGTCGGCGGCCGGCATCTTCCGGTAGATCGTGTTGCGCGAGACGCCGAGCGCGCGCGCCGCGGCGGACACGTTGCCGCCATGACGCGCGAGCGCGGCGGCGATCGCGGACGCGGCGACGTCCTGCAGGCGCGCGTCGGCGAGCGGCAGCGCGTCCGCGACGCAGGGCCCGGCGCTCGCCGCGGCGGGCGAATCGGGCATGACCTGTGCAGCCGGCGCATCGCCGCGCCGCAGGTCGTCGAAGAAGTCGTCGGGCAGGTGCTCGCGCCGGATTTCGCCATCGTCGTCGACCATGGCCGCCGCCGTGCGCAGCAGGTTGCCGAGCTGGCGGAAATTGCCCGGCCACGTGCAGCGCACGAACAGCGCCATCACGTCAGGTGCGACGGACAGCGGCGGCCGGCCCGGGTCCGCGAACGCTTCCCGTTGCAGCATCTTCTGCACGACGACCGCGAGATCCGTGCGGTCGCGCAACGGCGGCAGGCGCACCACGAGGCCGTTCAGCCGGTAGTAGAGATCCTCGCGAAAACGGTTCTGCGCGATCATGTCGCGCAAATCGCGGTGCGTCGCGCAGATGATCGCGATGTCCACAGCGATCGTCTTCGTCGACCCGAGCGGGTTGACGAGGCGCTCCTGCAGCACGCGCAGCAGTCGCACCTGCAGCGGATACGGCATGTCGCCGATCTCGTCGAGAAACAGCGTGCCGCCGTTCGCCTGGAGCAGCTTGCCGATCGCCCCCTTGCGGCGCGCACCGGTGAAGGCGCCCTCCTCGTAGCCGAACAGCTCGGATTCGATCAGCGTCTCCGGAATCGACGCGCAGTTGACCGCGACGAACGGGGCGTCGCGCCGCGGCGAGTCGTTGTGGATCGCCTGCGCGAGCAGCTCCTTGCCGGTGCCGGTCTCGCCGGTGATCAGGATCGGGATGTCCTTGCCGATCACCTTGCGTACCTTCGCGATCACGCACGCGACCTGCGCATCGCCGGTGTCGAGATAGTTGAGCCGCGACAGGCCGGCCGACGTGCCTGCAGCCGGTGCGGGCACCGCGTTCGCGCGTGCGGCCGGCGCCGCCGCAGCGTGGACGTCCGTCGGCCGGCTGCCTTCGGCGAGCGTCGAGCGGCGAAAGTGCACGCGCGCGCAGACCACCGCACCGTTGACGAGATTCAGCATCAGGTGCCGGTCGGTGCTCGCGCGCATGCGGTCGATCAGCTGCGCACTGGTGATGTCGAACAGCGACGACAGCGTGTGCGCGCGCAGCGCGGCGAGCGGCATGCCGAGCTGGAACTGCGCACTGCGGTTGGCCGACAGGAAGCGCCCGTCGGCGGTGAACGCGACGATCCCCTCCATCAGCGTGCCGAGGAACTCGGGGCGTCCGTGGAACGACACCTGCAGCGTTTCCTGGAAGGTCGTCGTAAACAGATGATTCTCGATCATCTGCACCGACATCTTCGCGAGCGCCATCGTGTGCTGGTGATAGCTGCGGTGGTCGCCCGTCACGTCGAGCACGCCGATCGCGTCGCCGTACGGATCGAGGATCGGTACGCTCGAACAGGTCAGGAAGCGGTTCGCGGCCAGGAAGTGCTGGTCGCCGTGGACGACCATCGGGCACAGCTCGGCCAGCGCCGTGCCGATCGCGTTGGTGCCCTGCCGATTCTCCGCCCAGTTCGCGCCCGGGCGCAGCGCGACCTTCTCCGCGCGGCGCAGGAAATCGTCGTCACCGATCGAATGCAGGATCAGCCCTTCCGCATCGGTCAGCACGATCATGCTCTGCGTATTGACGATCTGCTCGTGCAGCGTCTCCATCACCGGCATCGCGTGCACGCACAGCACCCGGCTCTGCTCGCGCTTCAGCACCAGCGCCGAGTTCGACAGCACGTCGTAGTCGGGTCGTGCCGAGACCTGCAGGCCGAACGTCTCCGAGCGCTCGTGAGCCTTCTGGATCGACGGCGCGGGCCAGCCTGCGGGATGCGCGGCCCGTGACCCGGCCGCCTGCTCTACGTCATCGCGCATTGTCTCCTCCGGGGGATCCTTCCGGTCAACTGCCGGACTCTTTGCCGTCATTACAAGCAAGCATCGGGCCATGCCGGCGCCACGGCATGCATTGAAAGCACAATGTAATGAATAGCCTGGGCGCGGCGGAGCGTACCGCGTCGCGCGACGGCCAGGCCTTCCTGATACCGCGATTTCCCGCCGCATGACTACCCGTGCGAATCCGGATCCGCGCAGCCGGCACGCTTTTCGCTCGCTTCGTCGCAAGGCAGCCCCGGCGACCGACGATTCCCCTCCTATTCCGCCTGAACCCTATCGACATGACGCGTCGCCCGACTCGATCCACGCCGTCGCCCCCGCCGCGGGCCTTGCCCGACGCGCCGGCGTCGCCGGTCACGCCCGTTCACCGGCGCCTGCACCGCGACGCGCAATCGATCGCATTCGCCGTGGCCGGCGCCGCGCAGGGCCATCCGGTCGTCGTGCTGCACGGCGGGCCAGGCAGCGGCAGCCAGGCCGGCATCCTGCGGTTGTTCGACCTCACCCGCGTGCGCGTCGTGCTTGTCGACCAGCGCGGCGCGGGTGCGTCGGCACCGCGCGGCGGCACGCGTCACAACGACACCGCACGGCTGATCGCGGATCTGGAGGCAGTGCGCGAGCAGCTCGGCATCGCACGCTGGGGCGTCGTCGGCGGCTCGTGGGGCGCCGCGCTCGCACTTGCGTATGCGGGCACGCATCCGCAGCGGGTGACGGGCGTCGTGTTGCGCGGCCTGTTCCTGACGTCGCCACGCGAAGTCCGCGGGCTCTTCACGACTTCCCGCACGCGTGCGCCGCGCGAGTGGCGGCGCCTGCATGCAGCGGCCGGCGGCGGCCGCCCGGATCGCCTGCTGCCGCGCTGCGCGCAGCGGCTGCGCCACGGCGGGAGCGCGGCCGGGCAGCGCGCGGTGGCGCTCGCGTGGCACGCGTACGAAAACGCGATCCTCGCGTCGGCGCGCACGCGCCGCTCGCCCGTGCGCGCGATCCGCTCGAACAAGACCGTCGGCCGGCTGATCGACAAATACCGGATTCAGGCGCACTACCTGCAACACGATTGCTGGCTCGGCGAGCGCCGCGTGCTCGCGCTCGCGCGACGGGCCGCGCAAGCCCGCGTGCCGCTGTTCGCCGCGCACGGAATGCACGATCCCGTTTGCCCGGCCGGCAATGTCGAGCGCCTCGCGCGAGCCGTCCCCGAAGCGGAAATCGAACGCGTGCAGGCCGGACATCTGGCAAGCGACCCGGCATTGGCGCGCAGCGTCGCGCGCGCCGTGAACGCAATGTTCGCGACGGTGCCGTTCACGTGACGGCCGCGCGCTCGTTCGTGTCGCGACGCGACCGCACACCGCTCAGTCCCACGCATAGCGCATGCCGACCCAAGCGCCGCGCGGCGCGCCCGGCCCGACGAACTGTTCGTTCACCGGATTGGCGCCGTCGAACGTGTGATTCGGTCCGATGAAGAAATTCCGGCCGAGTGCGCCGAAGCTCGCGTAGCGCTTGTCGAACAGGTTCGTCACGCTCGCGAATACCTCGAACCGCTTCGTGACCCGGTAACGCATGTCGAGATCGACCAGCACGTAGCCCGCGATCCGGCCGTTCACGTCCGCGTTGTTCTCGTCGCCGCGCGCATATACGCCGCTGCGCCACGTGACGTTCGTGCCGATGTCCCACGCGGGCGTCGCCGCGTAGTCGAGCCGCAGCTTCACCGTATGCGCGGGAATGCCGGGCATGCGGTCGCCCGGCTTGACCGCCACGTTGCCGTTCGCGTCGGCCGCCGAATTCGCCGGGCTGTGCTCGGTCCACGACGATCGGTAGGTCGCATCGACGTAGCTGTACGACAGCCCGGCACCGAGCGGGCCGAAGCGCGTACGGCCTGCGAGCTCGATGCCCTGCCGGCGCGTATCGCCGACATTGCGGAAGTAGCCCTGCGCGCTGGCCGGGCTGCTGATGAACTGGATGTCGTCGGTCAACGTCGTGCGGTAGGCCGCGGCACTCCAGGTCGTCGCGGCGCCGAAGCGGCCGCGCACGCCGGCTTCGAACGTCTTCGAGATCACGGGTTTGAGCGCCGGGTCGGCGATGAAGTCGTTCGGCAGCGAACACGGCGCGGCCGGGTCCGCACATGCGAGTTCGATCGCGGTCGGCGAACGCATGCCTTCGTTGTAGGCCGCATACGCGGTGAAGCCCGCAACCGGATTCCAGTTGAGCCCGACGGCCGGGTTGAAGCGCGAGAACACATGGTTGCCGTCGAGCAGCGGTTGCACGCCGCTCTCGTCGCCGATCTGCGCTTTCGACCAGTCGTAGCGGCCCGACAGCGTCAGCGTCCAGTGCGGCGTCAGCGACAGCGCATCGCTCAGGTATGCACCGAAATTCGCGTTGCGCGTCTTCGCACTGGTCTGCCGGACGAAATCGCCGATGCCGATCGCCGCGCGCGCATCGGTGAAAGACGCGTCCTGCGACGACGCGACGTAGCTCGAGTTCGCGACATCGGCCGAAACGCCCGCGACCAGCCGGTTCGCCATCCCGCCGAGCTTGCCGAGCAGCGTGAGCTGCACGCTGCCGCCATAGCCGTCGGTGACGATCGTCGATTGCGCGTTGCTGCCCTGCACCGTGTCGACCGTGCCGTCCTCGTTCACCGATCCGTAGTCCGTATTGTTGTTGCTGCTCGTGTTCGCGTTGCGCAGGTGCCGGTAGTACGCGTTGCCGCTCAGCTCGACGTTTTCGCCGAAAAAACGGTCGCCCGACAGCGTCAGGTAGCCGGCGCTGTTGCGGTTCCGGTCCGGATACGTATACGCCTGCTTCGGGTTGTCGAGGAACGAGCGCGGGATCGTCTGCGTGCCGGACAGCGTGTTGTCCGCGCCGCCTGCGGCAATCGACAGCGTCGTATCCGCATCGGTATAACGCAGCTTGCCGAACGCCTGCCGCACGCGGCTCGCGTTATGGTCGGCCCAGCCGCCGTCGTTCGCGACGTTCGCGGTCGCGTAGTAGTCGAGGTTCGAGCCGATCGTCCCGCCCTGCTCGACGCTGGCGGTCTTGCGGCCCCACGCGCCGCCCGACACCTCCGCTTCGCCACCCTGGTCCGACCTGCCGTTCTTCGTCGTGATCGCGAGCGCACCGCCGAGCGTATTGAGCCCATACACCGGGTTGGAGCCCGGAATCAACTGCACGCGGTCGATCGCCTGGGTGGGCAGGATGTCCCAGTTTACGACGTCGCCGAACGGCTCGTTCACGCGCACGCCGTCGACGAACACCGACAACCCCTGCGGCGTGCCGAGCAGCGGCGATGCGGTGAAGCCGCGATAGTTGACGTCCGTCTGATACGGGTTGCCCTGCGCATCCGAGATCGTCACGCTCTGCAGGTTCGCGGCGAAGAAATCGGCGAGCGTCGCGCGGTGTTGCACGTCGAGTTCCGCCGCGCGCACCGTCTGCACGTTCGCCGGCACCTTCGACAGCGGCGTGCCGATCCCGAGCAGCGGCGCCGTACCGACGACGACCACCGCGGGCAGCACGACGGCCGGCTCGGGCGACGCGATCGCGGCGCCATCCGCCTGCTGCTGCGCGCGCACGCTGCCGGGCGGCAGGCCGAACAGCGCGAGCACGCCGACGGTCGTGCCGATGCATCGCGCACGCCGGCCACGCCGCGTCGCGCCGTCACGCGCGGCTGCCTTTGGTCTCCTGATCATTCCGTTGTCTCCGCACTTGTATTCCGCCGCCCCGTGCGATGCACCGCGCGGCGCCGAGTTGTCGCGAAGCCCGCTCGCGAGAACCGTGCCAACGCCGCAACGACGAGCAGTGTGCGCTGCGCCGCACATCGCTTTGGACAGGCATGCGTGAAACCGGCGGCCCGCCGTTCCGCGGACTGCACCACCTGTCATGTTTGGCAACACTTCGCGCGCGACGGTGTACCTGAATGCAACACCTGCGTCGACGCCATGGCGCGTGTCGTCGCTCGACGCATCACCGGCGATGCGCCGGTGTGCCGCACCACCCCGGCTTCCGGCCGTGATGGCATGCGACTTGCATAACGGGCAGTGCACTCGGCCCGGAACCCCACCGTGCCGGCGCGACGAATCGTTCGCGGCGGTGCGACCACAATGACCCAGGAGACAACCATGAAGAAACCCTCGGCTTCAGCGAGCCGGCTGGCGGCGTTCGGAATCGCGGTGGCGGCCGCCGTCGCGCTGAACCCCGGCCTCGTCGAAGCGGCCGCGGACTACCCGGCCGTGACCTACCAGCGCCTGACCGATGCACACGGCGATCCGGGCTGGCTGACCTACTACCGCACCTACGACGGCCGCTCGCATTCGCCGCTCAAGCAGATCGACACGTCGAACGCGAAGGATCTCAAGCAGGTGTGGGCGTACAAGTTCCCCGCCGACCTGAAGCAGGGTTTCGAGGCCACGCCGATCGTCAACGGCAACTACCTGTTCGTGACGACGCCGAAGGACAACGTCTACGCATTCGATGCGAAGACCGGCAAGCAGCTGTGGAAATACGAGCCGAAGCTCGGCGCGGCCTCGTTCAAGACCGCGTGCTGCGACGTCGTCAACCGCGGCGTCGCGCTGTACGGCAAGAACGTCTACATCGCGATGCTGAACGGCGAAATCGCGGCGCTCGACGCGCAGACCGGCAATCTCGTGTGGAAGAAGCAGATGTTCGAGCCGGGCCTCGGCTACGCGTTCTCGCTCGCGCCGCTCGCGATCGACGGCGCGATCGTCGTCGGCACGTCCGGTGGCGAATACGGCATTCGCGGCTACATCGCCGCGCTGAATCCGGAGGACGGCTCGCAGGTCTGGAAACGCTACACAATCCCCGACGCCGGCGAAAAAGGCGCGGAAACCTGGCCCGACGGCATGCAGAGCCATGGCGGCGGCGCCGCATGGCTCACCGGCACGTACGACGCCGCGTCCCGCACGCTGTACTGGGGGGTCGGCAACCCCGGCCCATGGCTCGCGGCGCTTCGTCCCGGCGACAACCTGTATTCCGACTCGCTGCTCGCACTCGATGCAAAGAGCGGCAACCTGAAGTGGCACTACCAGTACACGAACAACGACACGTGGGACTACGACGGCGTGAACGCGGCCGTCCTCGCGGACATCAAGTACAAGGGCAAGGACTACGACGCGATCATCCACGCCGACCGCAACGGCTTCTTCCACGCGATCGACCGCACGACCGGCAAGCTGATCTACGCGACGCCGTTCGTGAAGGCGTTGTCGGTCACCGGCTACACGGCCGACGGCAAGCCGATCCAGGACGCATCGAAGTTCCCGAAGGCCGGCACGACGATCGAGACGTGCCCGAGCTTCCTCGGCGGCAAGAACTGGTGGTCGATCTCGTACGACCAGGAACGCAACATCGCGGTCGTGCCCGCGCTGCATGCGTGCATGAGCCTGACCGGCAAGTCGGTCAGCTACATGGAAGGCCTGCCGTATCTCGGTGAAGGTTTCGAGATCAAGCCCGAACCGGGCAGCGAAGGCTACGGCGAACTGACGGCCATCGACGTGAACACCGGCAAGAAGCTGTGGAGCCACTGGTCGAAGAAGCCGTGGAACGGCGGCGTCGCGACCACGGCGAGCGGTCTCGCGTTCAGCGGCTCGCTCGACGGCCACCTGTACGCGTTCGACACGACGACCGGCAAGGTGCTCTGGGAAAGCCCGCAACTGGCGAGCGGCATCATTTCGCAGCCGTCGGTGTACGAGGTCGACGGCAAGGAGTATGTCGCCGTGCTCGCCGGCTACGGCGGCGCGAACCCGATCTGGGGCGGCCCGATGGCCGACATCGCGAAGGACGTTCCGCGCGGCGGCACGCTCTACGTGTTCGCGCTCGACTGAACCGGCGCCACGCCTGGTCGCGCCCGCATGCGCCCGATGCGGGCGCGACGCCCCACCCGCTTCAACCGGACACACGATCATGAATACTCGTCTCACTTCCGTTACCGTCGCCAGTCTGCTCGCCGTGGGCGTGGCGCTGACACCGGCAGCCGCGTCGGCCGGCGTGCGCGTCTGCACGCTGCCCGGCAGCCCGACCACCACGCTCGACCGCTCCGTTGCGCGCGAAGTGTTCCGCGCCGCGGGCATCGCCGCGACCTTCAACAAGCGCGGCGTCGACGACAACGGCGACGACGACGGCATCTCCGCCAGCGAGCTGACGAAATCGCTCGAACGCGACTGCGATGTGATCGCCGGCTTCCCGCGCTCGGCGATCGCCGATGCGTCGGGATCGAAAATGACGTTCTCGCAGGGCTATCTGCGCTCCGGCTACGTCAGCGTGTCGCTGCGCGACGCGCAAGCGTCGTCCGGCGCCAAGGAAACGATCGCGGCCACGTACGGCAGCCCGTCGCAACTGATCGCGGCGCAGCAGGCGAATGCCCGCTTCGACCTCGAAAACACCAGTGAGAAAACGATCGGCGCGCTCGCCGCCGGCCGCGCACAGCGCGCGATCGTCTGGTATCCGAGCGTCGTCGCGTACGAGCGTGCGCACCCGAAACAGCAGTTCAAGGTAGCGGCGACGGCATCGCCGTACTCCGACTGGCAACTGTCGTTCGCATTCGGGCCCGGCAAGGACGCACTGCAAAAGCGCATCGACGCGACGCTGTCGCAGATGAGCGGCAACGGCCGTCTCGCGTCGCTCACGCGCGGCTGGACGCTTCCCGACGACATCGCGCAAGCCGCCACCACGCGCGTGCCCGGCCGGTTTCTCGACGGCGCGGTCGCGTCCGCGCAGCGGCCGGCAAGGAGCGGCTTCATCAAGGTGTCGACGGGCGAAGGCAGCGGCGTCCCGTCGTTCGACCAGGCGCAGGTGCAGCACGGCAAGAAGCTCTACGGCGATGCGTGCGCGAAATGCCATGGCGACCAGCTCGAAGGCAATACCGCGCCCGCGTTGAGCGGCGAATCGTTCGCGCCTGAAGGCAAGTCGCACATCACGGTCGGCGGCATCTTCCTGTACATGTCGAGCAACATGCCGGCCGATCGCCCCGGCAAGATGACCGCGCAGGAATACGAGGACCTGATGGCGTTCCTGCTCTACTCGAACGGCTACGACGCGTCACAGAGCAAGCTGACCGCCGATATCGCCAACGCGTCGAAGGCACCGCTCATCGCCGGACCGCGCAAGTAGCCTCTCCACCCGCTTTCGCACCGATCGACCGCCGCGCCGGGAAGCTTGCCCGGCGCGCGGGCCGGACTTTTTCCATTCATTTCATTTCATTCAGGACCGCATCATGATCTCCCGTCATCGCAGAACCTTCTTCGTGCAGGCGGCCGGCCTGTGTGCCGCACTCGCAACCGGCACCCGTGCATTCGCGGCCACACCGCCCGTCGACGAGAACGACGCGGCAGCAAAGACGCTCGGCTACCGCGCAAAGGCGACGACCGTCGACGCCGGCAAGTTTCCGAAGTACCAGGCCGGCCAGACGTGTTCGAACTGCCGCTTCTACAAGGCTGCCGCCGGCGAATCCTCCGGTACGTGCCCGATGTTCGCGGGCAAGACGGTTGCCGCCGAAGGCTGGTGCAACGTCTATGCGAAGCTCGCCTGACGTCGGGCCCGCTCGCGACGGCGCGTCGCGGCGCGGCGCGGACGCAGAAAGCGCGGCGCATCTGCATGCGTTGGTCGCGCTGGGCATCGACCGCGGATACGTGACGCACGGCGAAATTGCCGATGCGTTGCCCGATGACGCGGCCGACGGTGCGGATGTCGATGCCGCCGCGTCGATGCTGCGCGAGTTCGGCGTCGACGTACGCGAGCATGCCGGCGCACGCACCGCGTGGACGCTCGACGGCCATTTTGAGCAAGCGTCGGAAATCGCGCCGCCGCTCGCCGACGCATCGACGCCGCTCGCGGCCGACGACCTGCTTGCAGGCCAGACCAACGACCCGATCCGGCTCTATCTGCGGGAAATGAGCGCGACGCCGCTGCTCGAACGCGACGAAGAGATCGCGCTCGCGCTTCGTCTGGAAAGCGGCCGCGCCGCATGCATCGACGCATTGAGCCGCGATCCGGCGGCACTCGCCGTCGTCGCGGCGATCGCGGACGACATCGGCGCCGGCAAGGCGGCCGCGTCGGCTTACGTGACGGGGCTCGCCTGTGACGCCGAGCCGCCCGCGAGTGCGCCGACGATTCTGCCCGACGATCCGGCCACGGAATCGCCTGCGCAGGACGACACCGGTCTTTCTCTCGACAGCCCGGCGTGGCGCGATACGGTCGTCGAAGCGCTCGAGCGTATCGGTGCGCTGGCGCCAGCGATGCAGCAGGCATTGCACACCGACGGTTTCACGTCGGTCGGTTACCGGTCGCTGTTGCGCGAGGCGGCCGCAGCGACCGGCAGGGTCCGCTTCACCTTGCGTGCGATCGAGCGTATCGGTCATGCAAACCGCGAGCGCGCGACCCAAGCGCGCACGTTCGAAAAGCGGCTCGTCGACACGCTGGCCGCCTCGGGCATCCGTACGGAATCCGCGCGCCACGATCTCTTCACGCGGTGCGACGACATACGCGCATGGCTGCACGCATGCAGCGCCGCGCATCCAGCATGTGCCGCCGCACTCGCCCGCCATGCGCCCACGCTGATCGAAACGCGCAGCGCGCTCGCTTGCCTCGCCGGCCAGTCGCCGTTGCCGCTCGACATCGCAATAGCGCTCGATGCGCGGCTCTTGCGTATCGAGCGTGCGATGCAACCCGCGAGAACGAAGCTGTTCCAGAGCAACCTGCGGCTCGTCGTGTCGGTCGCCAAACGCTATGCCGATCGCGGCCTGCCGTTCTCCGACCTGATCCAGGAAGGCAACATCGGCCTGATGAAGGCCGTCGATCGCTACGATCACCGGCGCGGCTTCAAATTCTCGACCTATGCGACGTGGTGGATCCGGCAGGCGATCACGCATGCGCTCGCCGACCTGGGGCGCACGATACGCGTGCCCGCGCACACGGTCGATGCGCTCAACAAGCTGTCGCGGCTCGCGCGAATCCACCGGCAACGAACCGGCGACGTCGCCGACGCGCGGGCGCTTTCCGCGCAGATGCGGCTGCCGGTCGACAAGGTGCGCGAGCTGATGAGCATCGTGCGCGAACCGATCTCCGCCGACCTGCCGGTTTCGCCCGATCACGACCTCACGCTGTGCGACGTCACGATCGACCCCGACGCGCCGACGCCGGAAGAAGCGGCGAGCGCCGGTCAGTTGCGCGCGGCGGTCGCGGCGCTCATCGATTGCCTTCCCGCCCGCGAAGCCTGGATTCTTCGCCTGCGATACGGCATCGATGTCGAAAACGAGTATTCGCTGCGCGAGATCGGCCGGCAACTGAACCTGTCGGCAGAGCGCGTCCGTCAGCTCGAGGTATCGGCGCTCGAACGCATCCGGCAATTCAGGCACGCACCGGCGCTGCGCTCGCTGCTCGCCTGACGCGGCCGTACCGGGCGACCGCCTTGCGGCTCGCACACCCATTGCTCAGGACTGCAACACGACCTGCTGCATTTCTGAACGCAGCGTCGCACCGCGCTGCCGTTCTCGATGCCACGGGGCCGCTCGGATCAGGCGCCACATGCCCGGCCGTCGCGGCTTTCGCCGCAGGCACGCACCGGTCGTACAACTGGCATGCATGTTGCGTTTTCCCGAGCGCCGGCAGGAATCACATGAACGCATGGAGACACGCTTGTCCAAGATCGAT
>NZ_CAJPGH010000041.1:0-44077 GCF_905339605.1 Burkholderia sp. BCC1972
TGTAGTGCACGAGCGCATAGCCCGCGCCCGCCACGAGCGCCAGTGCGAACAGCCAGTCGAACAGCGACAGGCGCGCGAGGAACGGACGCTCGTCGAACAACGGCGACGAAACCGGCGCCTGGGCCGACGCCGCACGGGAAGAGGAAACTTGCGTGAGATCCATGATGTTACCGGGTGGAATTCTCGGAATCGGAACCGCTGCCGGCAGGCGGGCGGGCCGTCGAAGCCGCACCTGCGGGTGCGGCGTCGCGAGGTGCGGCGCGCAAGGCGACGCCGGCCGCGTCGCGCGTCTGCACGAATTCTTTCTCGAAATCGAAGGTCTTGCGGGCCGTGGACATTGCCATCACCACATTGACGCCCGAACCGGCGTCCTTCAGCCAGAACCAGAGGCGCCGCTCGCGCACGTAGAACATCGAGAAGATGCCGGCGACCAGCAGCAGGCTGCCAAGATACACCAGATTCTTGCCGGGCGCGCGCGTCAACTGAAATACCGAAGCTTGCACCTGCTTGAAGGAGTCAAGCTGCAAATAGACCGGCGATCCATACAAAAAGCTGTCGGATAGCGCATTGATCGCGTTCTGCACGAAGCGGATCGTTTCGGCGCCCTGCTGGGCGGCCGGCTCGCCGGCGCGCTCGCGCGCGATCTGCCAAACTTCCCACATCGAGCCTTCGAGCATGCGCAGCAGTAGGCTCGCCGCCTTCTCCTGCTCGGCCTTCGGCACCGAGCGGTCGATGAACGTCGCCACCGCCTGGAAGCCGCCGACCGGCTGGCCGTCGGCGCCGCGGCCGACGCTGTCGTCGCTCGCGGCAAAAAGGGTCAGCACCTTCGATGCACTGTCCTGCAGGCGGGGGCGCAGCGACGCGTCTGTGCCCGGCAGCGAACGCTGCGCGAAGCGCGCGGCGGCCTCGACGCGTACGGCCGGATCCTGCAGCGCGGCGCGCAGGCGCATCCATTCGCCGATCGAATCCTGGCTGTCGGCCGGGATCCGCATGTAGCGGAACGGATCGTTCGGACTCGCGCGCACGCCGGCGAGGAACACGCGCTCGCCGTTCATGTCGACGGGCAGCATGTAGTTGTTGAATTCGCGCGCCTGGCCGTCCTTGCCGCGGATCTTGTACTGCACCGACGGGCCGATGTTGTGGAGCTGCGTCGGCTTCGACGTCTTCGCGCCCGAGCCGAGCCGCTCGTCGAACGCTTCCTTCAGCGAGCTCGTCGTCGCGACGCCGCGCACGTCCGGCTTGCCGTTCGCGTCGGCCATGTTCTCGACGTTGATCGCACGGAAATCGGAGAACTCAATCGTGTCGCCGTCGGCGCCCGGCACCTGCAGCGGCGCCGAACTGCCGATCGTGCCCTTCACGGGGACGGTCGTCGCATTACCGCCCGTCATCGGGTAGGCCGTCATCTGCATCTGCGAGCCGCCGTCCTGGAAGCTCGACTGGTAGATCGACACGCCCTTGTACGTGAACGGCTTGTTGACCTCGACGCGCGCCGGGATCTTCCTGCCGGTCTCGCGATCGATCACGACGATGTCGCTCGCGAACAGCTTCGGCATGCCCGTCGTGTAGTAGTCGACGATGAACTTGTCGAGCTGGATCGAGAACGGCAGGTCCTGGATCAGCGAGCCGCTCGGCTGGTTCAGGATCGCGGTCGACACGAACTGGCCCTCGGGCACCCACGCGTAGCCGCGGAACGTCGGGTTCGACGCGGACAGGCGATGGTCGGGCGAGATCTCGCTGATCGTCGCGCTCGTGTTGACCGGGCTCTTGCCGAACATCCACATCTGGAATTTGATCGGCAGGTTGCTGTCGAGCAGGCCGCCGATACAGATCACGACGATCGCGAGGTGGGCGGAGATGTAGCCCCACTTGGTCATCGCGCCGCGCTTCGCGGAGATCAGCGTCGCGCCGTCGGTTTCTCGCACGACGTGCTTGTAGCCGGCCTTGGTGACGAACGCGGCGAGCGTCGCCGCGACGGTCGCACGCGTGCCGGAAGCCGCGTACTCGGCCTTGTGATGGAACGCGCGCAGGCTGCCTTCGCGGACTTTGTCCTTCCAGCTCTTCGCATCGGCGAGCATCTTCGGCGCGTTGCGGATCACGCACAGCGAGATCGACACGACGAGGAAGATCAGGATCAGCATGAACCACCACGCGCTGTACACGGTGTACAGGCTGAGCGAGCGGAAGATGTCCGCCCAGAACGGCCCGAACTGGTTCACGTAGTTCGGATACGGATCGTCCTGGGTCAGGACCGTGCCGATGATGCTCGCGATCGACAGCACTACCAGCAGCGCAATGGCGAAGCGCATCGAGCTCAGCAGCTCGACCGCTCGCTTCGACGCACCCTGACCCGACTTCGACTGCAACCCCGACGTGGTAACGCTCATTCAAACTCCGACTAAGGGGAAACAGCCCCCGCACTCACTATATTCGTTCGGGGGGCGCAGCCCCCCATCGCCTGCAAGCCTCTTCATCCCGGCTCGCCCCGGCGAGTGCCAACAAAAAAGGGCAAGGCGGCCGCAACGGTGCGGCGCCCCACCCTTTTCTTGTTCTGACTCCGGCCGCCCTTGGGGCGACCGGTCATGCCATTCGCGACCGGTTGGTCAACGCAGGCCCGCGATGTAATCCGCGACGGCCTTGATCTCGTTGTCCGACAGGCGCGTGGCGATCTGATGCATCGCCTCGTTGTTGTTGCGCGCGCCGGCACCCTGCTGGAACGCGGTCAACTGCGCGACCGTGTAATCGGCCCACTGCCCCGACAGACGCGGATACTGGACCGGCATCCCCTGGCCCGTCGGCCCGTGGCAGCTCGCGCAGGCAGGGACGCCCTTCTCCGCGATGCCGCCGCGATAGATCTTCTGGCCGACCGGCACGGTCGCCGCATCGCGTGCGGTACCGAGCTTCGTCGTCTGCGACCCGTAGTACGCGGCGACGTTGCGCATGTCGTCCGCGCTCAGCGCGCTCGCGAATCCGACCATCACCGCGTTGTTGCGCACCGGCCCCCTCGCGCCCGGCTGCGCCTTGAAGTCGTTCAACTGCTTGACCAGATATTCGGGATGCTGGCCGGCCAGCTTCGGGAAACTGCCCGACGCGCTATTGCCGTCGGCGCCGTGACACGACGCGCAGACCTGCCCGGCAATCGCCTTGCCGCGATCGAGATCCGGCTTTGCCGCATCCGCCGCGTTTGCCTCCGCTACGAAACCTACGAACCCTGCTGCAACCTGAAGCACCATCAGAGACTTGCACAGTCGATTCATTCGCACACCCTGTTTCGTCTTGTGGGAATTTGAGGTTCTGCAAAAAACGACGGCGACCAGTCTACCGCAGAAGCCACATAAAAGCGCGAGGCAGGCGCCGCGTGGCCTTCGGTAAAACCGCCGTATTGTACAATATCGTGTTGAAAGCTCCCGCGCCTATCGGGGCTACCCCGCCTCCACCAAGCGGCTCGCGCCGCCCGTCCTTCCGGTTCCCATGGCCTTTCTGCTCCATCAAGCCCGCTTCTACACGACCGTCAACCATCTGCGCGACCTGCCGCCGACGGTCCAGCCGGAAATCGCGTTCGCGGGCCGCTCGAATGCCGGCAAGTCGACGGCGATCAACGTGCTGTGCAACCAGAAGCGGCTGGCCTTCGCGTCGAAGACGCCCGGCCGCACGCAGCACATCAACTACTTCTCCGTCGGCCCGGCCGCCGAGCCCGTCGCGAACCTCGTCGACCTGCCCGGCTACGGCTACGCGGAAGTGCCCGGCGCCGCCAAGGCGCACTGGGAGATGCTGCTGTCGTCCTACCTCGCGACGCGTTCGCAGCTCTGCGGCCTGATCCTGATGATGGATTCACGCCGTCCGCTGACCGACCTCGATCGCCGCATGATCGAGTGGTTCGCGCCG
Organism: Burkholderia sp. BCC1972; assembly: GCF_905339605.1. Classification (NCBI taxonomy): domain Bacteria; kingdom Pseudomonadati; phylum Pseudomonadota; class Betaproteobacteria; order Burkholderiales; family Burkholderiaceae; genus Burkholderia; species Burkholderia sp. BCC1972. Next base: position 3,883 of record NZ_CAJPGH010000041.1, read on the forward strand.
ACCGGCAAGCCGATCCATACCCTGCTGACCAAGTGCGACAAATTGACGCGCCAGGAAAGCATCAATGCGCTGCGGACCACGCAAAAGGGGCTCGATGCGTATCGCGACCAAGGCGTCCAGGGAAAGCTGACGGTCCAGTTGTTCTCCGCGCTGAAGCGCACGGGGCTGGATGAAGCGCACGAGCTGATCGAGAGCTGGCTGCGGCCGTCGGTCGCCGACGAAAAAAGCGAGCCTGGAGCACAATGATCGGGCAACGCGCGGCCGGGATCGGCGGCGCGCACCTGACGGCGCCTGCGGATTCGGCCGGCTCATAAAAAAACCCGCCGTTGAACGGCGGGTCAAACAGCCTAATCGAAAAACGACAGGCACCCGCTCAGGGAGGAGAAGCGGGGAGTTGCACGCGAGGCGTGCCGCTCGATCGCTATCATATACCAACGCTCCCAAAAATCACCTAAGGGTTCCGTAAGGTCTTACCGCCCTGATTTCTGCCAAATCGCCATGAGCTTCCATCCGCTTCATCGTCCGCGCCGGATGCGCCGAGACGACTTCTCCCGCCGCCTGATGCGCGAAAACCGCCTGACCACCGACGACCTGATCTATCCGGTGTTCGTCGTCGAAGGCACCAACCAGCGGCAGCCAGTGCCGTCGATGCCCGGCGTCGAGCGCGTATCGGTCGATCTGCTGATGCACGTCGCCGAACAATGCGTCGAACTCGGCGTGCCCGTGCTGTCGCTGTTCCCGGCGATCGACCCGTCGGTGAAGACGCCCGACGGCCGCGAGGCAGCCAATCCGGAAGGCCTGATTCCGCGCGCGGTGCGCGAGCTGAAGAAGCGCTTCCCCGAGCTCGGCGTGTTGACCGACGTCGCACTCGATCCGTACACGAGCCACGGCCAGGACGGCGTGCTCGACGAGAACGGCTACGTGATCAACGACGACACGATCGAGATCCTGATCGATCAGGCGCGCGCGCAGGCAGAAGCCGGCGTCGACATCGTCGCGCCGTCGGACATGATGGACGGCCGTATCGGCGCGATTCGAGAAATGCTGGAAAGCGACGGCCACATCCACACGCGGATCATGGCCTACTCGGCGAAGTTCGCGTCGGCATTCTACGGTCCGTTCCGTGACGCGGTCGGCTCGGCATCCAACCTGGGCAAGGGCAACAAGATGACCTACCAGATGGACCCGGCGAACAGCGACGAAGCGCTGCGCGAAGTGCGCCTCGACATCGACGAAGGCGCCGACATGGTGATGGTCAAGCCCGGCATGCCGTATCTCGACATCGTGCGCCGCGTGAAGGACGAATTCCGCTTCCCGACCTACGTGTACCAGGTCAGCGGCGAATACGCGATGCTGAAGGCCGCTGCGATGAACGGCTGGCTCGACCACGACAAGGTCGTGCTCGAATCGCTGCTCGCGTTCAAGCGGGCGGGCGCCGACGGCGTGCTCACGTACTTCGCGCTCGACGCCGCGCGCCTGCTGAAAGCGCAGCGCTGATCGCGCGCCGGCAGGCTCGAACGCAAAACGGCGGGACACCTCGGTGTTCCGCCGTTTTTACGTTTACCGCCGATCGGGGTCGTCTAGCCCCGGGCCTTCGTCAGCTCATACCGTCGGGACGGCAGCGCGATCGAGGCTGCGCAGGAACGTCTCGGCCGCCTGGTAGCCGACGACGCGCCCGATCTCGTTGCCGCTGCGATCGAAGAAGATGATGCCCGGCGGCCCGAACAGGTTGAAGCGCTTGAGCAGCGCCTGGTCGTCCGGATTGTTCGCCGTGACGTCCGCGCGCACGAGGTGAAGCTTCGCGAGGCGCGCCTGCACACGGGCATCGGTGAACGTCAGGTGCTCCATCTCCTTGCAGCTCACACACCAGTCGGCGTAGAAATCGAGCATCACGGGCTGGCCCGACGTCTTCAGCAGCGTGTCGAGCTCACCGCTCGAGCGCACCGCTGCAAACGCAGGGCCGTCCTGCGCGCCGGCTGTGCCGGCCGTCCCAGCCCCGCCGGCGGCCACCGTGCGCGCGGCCAGCACGGCCAGCGGCTTCACGGGATCCGTCGAGCCGGCAGCCAGGCCGACGAGCAGTGTCGCGGCCCAGATCGTGAGCGCGGCACCCACGCCTCGGCCCAGGCGGCGCCAGATCGAAGCGGCGCCGGCATTCGGCGTGAACAGGCCGAGCGCCGCGGCGGCGATCAGCAGCCACAGTGCGGCGAGCACCATCTTCAGGCCGCCCGCCAGCACCGGCCACACGATCCACAGCGCGGCCGCGAGCAGCACGATGCCGAAGAACACCTTCACGCCGTCCATCCATGCGCCTGCGCGCGGCAGGACTGTCCCGGCACCGACGCCGACGACCAGCAGCGGTACGCCGAGCCCCAACCCCATTGCGAACAGCGCCGCACCGCCGAGCAGTGCATTGCCGGTATGCGCGATGAAGGCGAGCACCGCGAACAGCGGCGCCGTCATGCATGCGCCGACGACCAGCGCGGACAACGCACCCATCGCCGCGACCGCGACGAAGTGGCCGCCCTGGCGCGTGCTCGATGCTTCGGCCGCGCCGTTTTGCCAGCGTGCCGGCAACGCGATGTCCTTGCCTGAGATCAGCGACACCGCGAACGCGGTCAGCAGCACGCCGAACGCGCCGAGCACCCACGGGTTCTGCAGCCACGCGCCGAGGCTCTGGCCGACCAGCGCCGCGGCGATGCCGAGCACCGTGTAGACGAGCGCCATGCCGACCACATAGGTCAGCGACAGTGCGAAACCGCGTGCATGGGTCGCGCGCGTGCCCTGGCCGATGATGATCGCGGACACGATCGGAATCATCGGGTACGAGCAGGGCAGGAGGCTCAGCACGACGCCCGCGACGAAATACAGCGCGATGATCGTGAAGAAGCCGTGCCCTTCGAGCAGCGACTGCGCGAAATCGGCGCTCGTGACCTTGTCGAACCAGCTGCCCGCGGCTGCCGTGTCGCCGCCGGACGACGTTGCGGCGCCGAGCGCGGCGCCGTCGACCTTCATCACGTGCTCGGCCGGCGGATAGCAGATCCCTTCGTCCGCGCACCCCTGCGACGTCACCGCGAGCTCGAACGGCCCGGCCGCCTGCTTCACCGGCACGTGGATGATGACTTCGTCGCGATAGGTCTCGACGTTCTTCTGGAACGTCTGGTCGAACTTCACGTGACCGGCCGGGAATTGCGGTTCGCCGAGCGTCGCCTGCCCGCTCTTCACCGCGAACGCGAACCGCTCGCGGTACATGTAGTAGCCGTTGGCGACCTTGAAGCGAACGTCCACCTGTCCCGGCGATTCGCTCGCGCTGAATTTGAACGCGACCGACGGATCGAGGAAATCGTCGGCCGCGCGCGCGACCGACAGGCCGCCCAGCAGCATGACCGCGAACGACACCAGGACTGCAAGGAACCGCAGCGCGCGCACGCACACGGAAAGCGCCATACCGTTAAACATGAAATAGACGTTGAGTTTCGCTGGTCACCCACTGGCCGTACGCGGCCGATGCCGTCGTTTGCCACGAGACGATTTCGGGCGTCTCGTACGGATGATGCGCGAGAATAAATCGCTCCAGTTCGAGCGCCCGCACGGGGCTCGTCTTGAACAGCAACTGGATCTCGTCGGCCGTTTCGACCTTGCCCTGCCAGTGATAACGCGACTTGATCGCACCGAGCTCGGACACGCACGCGGCCAGCCGCGCGTCGAGCGCACCGTCGGACAGCGCCGCGGCCGTCGCCGCATCCGGCACCGTCGTCAACATCAGCACCACTATCATCCGCGCCCTCCTGGCTGGTCTGGCGGCTCCTGCCGGCGCGGATCGCCTATCCTCGGATCACACCGGCTGCCCGTATCGTAGCGCAGCCCGCGCAATGCTGCCGGCGCCGGCCTGCGACAATCGATCGCAGCCGGCGTCTCAAAAACAAAAAGGGCCAAGCAATCGCTCGGCCCTTTTCAGATACTGCAGCGTACCGGAAGCTTACTCGGCTTCTTGCACGTTTTCCGTTTCGTCGACTTCCGGACGGTCGAGCAGTTCGACCAGTGCCATCGGTGCGTTGTCGCCCACGCGGAAGCCGAACTTCAGCACGCGCAGGTAGCCGCCCGGACGGTTCGCGAAACGCGGACCGAGGACGTCGAACAGCTTCGCGACCGAGTCACGATCGCGCAGGCGGTTGAACGCCAGGCGACGGTTTGCCAGCGACGGCTTCTTGCCGAGCGTGATCAGCGGCTCGACGACTTTACGGAGTTCCTTCGCCTTCGGCAGCGTCGTCTTGATGACTTCGTGCTCGATCAGCGAGTTGGACATGTTACGGAGCATAGCCAGACGGTGGCTGCTCGTGCGGTTCAGTTTCCGCAGACCATGACGATGGCGCATTTCAGTTTCCTTGATTCAAAGTTTTGGTCCAGCTCTTCTATCGCACCTCAGAGGGTGCACGGGCCGGTAACGAAAAAAAGCAAGATGCGGATTTTAAAGGAAAATCCGCATCTTTGCCAACTACAGCAACAACCGGGCTTACTTGTCGAGACCAGCCGGCGGCCAGTTCTCGAGCTTCATGCCCAGCGTGAGACCGCGCGAAGCGAGCACTTCCTTGATCTCGTTGAGCGACTTGCGACCGAGGTTCGGCGTCTTCAGCAGCTCGTTTTCCGTGCGCTGGATCAGGTCGCCGATGTAGTAGATGTTCTCGGCCTTCAGGCAGTTCGCCGAACGAACCGTCAGTTCGAGATCGTCCACCGGACGCAGCAGGATCGGGTCGATCTGCGGAGCACGCGACGGCGCTTCGGCTGCCGTTTCCGTGCCTTCCAGCGCCGCGAACACGGACAGCTGGTCGACCAGGATGCGGGCCGATTGACGGATCGCTTCTTCCGGCGTGATCACACCGCTCGTCTCGATGTTCATCACGAGCTTGTCGAGGTCGGTACGCTGCTCGACACGTGCGCTTTCGACAGCGTAGCTCACGCGGCGAACCGGCGAGAACGATGCGTCGAGGACGATGCGGCCGATGATCTTGGCCGTGTCTTCGCCGTAGCGACGGACGTTGCCGGGCACATAGCCGCGACCCTTTTCGATCTTGATCTGAACGTCGAGCTTGCCGCCCTTCGACAGGTGCGCAATCACGTGATTCGGGTTGATGACTTCGCAATCGTGGGCCAGCTCGATATCGCCGGCCGTGACAACGCCTTCACCTTCCTTGCGCAGCGTAACCGTCACTTCGTCACGGTTATGCAGCTTGAACACCACGCCCTTCAGGTTCAGCAGCAGGTTGACGACGTCTTCCTGCACGCCATCCAGCGTCGAGTACTCGTGCACCACGCCTGCGATCGTGACTTCGGTCGGCGCGTAGCCAACCATCGACGACAGCAGCACGCGGCGAAGCGCATTGCCCAAGGTATGGCCGTAACCGCGTTCGAACGGTTCCATGACCACCCTCGCGTGGTTCTCGCCCAGCGATTCCACGGCGATGATCTTGGGTTTCAGCAAACTGGTTTGCATGGGCTTTCCTTTTCAATACCCTCGGCTCGTTACACCGATAAGGCTGACCGGTAACAACCAGAAAATAAACAGCCGAGGCCCCTCCTTGCGCAACGCAATCGGGGTACCTCGGCCGTCAATCGGATTAACGCGAATACAATTCGACGATCAGGCTTTCGTTGATGTCGCCTGCGATCTCGACGCGTTCCGGCATTTGCTTGAACGTGCCTTCGAACTTCTTCGCATCGACTGCAACCCAGCTCGGCATGCCGCCTTGCTCGGCCAGCGACAGCGCTTCGACGATACGCGCTTGCTTCTTCGCCTTTTCGCGGATCGCGACGACGTCACCTGCCTTCACTTGCTGCGACGGGACGTTTGCGACGACGCCGTTCACGGTGATCGACTTGTGGCTCACCAGCTGACGCGCTTCAGCGCGGGTCGAACCGAAGCCCATGCGATACACGACGTTGTCGAGGCGCGACTCGAGCAGTTGCAGCAGGTTTTCACCCGTGTTGCCCTTGCGGCGATCGGCTTCGGCGAAGTAGCGGCGGAACTGACGCTCCAGCACGCCGTAGATGCGCTTGACCTTCTGCTTTTCACGCAGCTGCGTACCGTAGTCGGACGTACGTGCGCCCGAGGTACGGCCGTGCTGACCCGGCTTGCTGTCGAGCTTGCACTTGTCGGCGAGCGAGCGGCGTGCGCTCTTCAGGAACAGGTCGGTGCCTTCACGGCGGGACAGCTTGGCTTTGGGGCCGATATAACGTGCCACTTTGCATTCCTTTATCAATCAGTCACGCGGATCGAAATCCGCGCTAGTCCGCTCCCTTTGGGGCGAACGGTGGGCTTAGTCAATCAAAAAAGCAACGCCCGTCGACGCTGAGCGGCGACAGGCAATGCGCTAGCACGAACGTGCCAGCACATCCTTAGATACGACGACGCTTCGGCGGGCGGCAGCCGTTGTGCGGAATCGGGGTGACGTCCGAAATCGCGGTGATCTTGATGCCGAGGCCGTGCAGTGCGCGCACTGCCGACTCACGACCCGGGCCCGGGCCCTTGATCCGCACTTCCAGATTCTTCACACCGTATTCCATCGCGACGCGGCCAGCCGACTCGGCTGCGACCTGGGCAGCGAACGGCGTCGATTTGCGCGAGCCCTTGAAGCCCTGACCGCCCGACGTCGCCCATGCCAGCGCGTTGCCTTGGCGATCGGTGATCGTGATGATCGTGTTGTTGAACGACGCGTGAACGTGAACCACGCCTTCAGCGACGTTCTTCTTAACCTTTTTGCGAACGCGTTGCGCCGCGGTATTCGAAGCCTTAGCCATTACGTTTTCCTGTAACTGTCAGTTCCGCTTACTTCTTCAGCGCTTGCGCTGCACGACGCGGACCCTTACGGGTACGTGCGTTCGTACGCGTACGCTGACCGCGCATCGGCAGGCCCTTGCGATGACGGACGCCACGGTAGCAACCGAGGTCCATCAGACGCTTGATGTTCATCGTCACTTCACGGCGCAGATCGCCTTCGACGACAAACTTGCCCACTTCTTCACGCAGCTTTTCCAGGTCTGCGTCGGTCAGATCCTTGACCTTCTTCGAAAAATCGACGCCAGCTGCCACGCAGATGCTGCGCGAACGGGTGCGGCCGACACCAAAGATAGCCGTCAGGCCAATCTCGGTGTGCTGGTGATTCGGGATGTTAACCCCTGCGATACGAGCCATTGTTTTTCCTCAAACAAAAAGCGCAAACAAACGCGCGGTCAGCCTTGGCGCTGCTTGTGGCGCGGATCCGAGCTGCAGATCACGCGAACGACGCCTTTGCGCTTGATGATCTTGCAATTGCGGCAAATGCGCTTAACCGATGCCATCACTTTCATGATAATACCCTTTTTTCAAATCACTTCGCCCGGAACACGATCCGCGCACGAGACAGATCGTAAGGCGTCAACTCAACCGTCACCTTGTCGCCCGGCAGGATGCGGATGTAGTGCATCCGCATCTTTCCGGAAATATGCCCCAACACGACATGGCCGTTTTCCAGCTTCACACGGAAGGTCGCATTCGGGAGGTTTTCAATCACCTCGCCCTGCATCTGGATTACATCGTCTTTGGCCATAGTCCTTTCAACGCATCGGGATGTTGCCGCCCTTGAAGTTTGCCTTCTTGAGCAGTGACTCATACTGTTGCGACATAACGTACGACTGCACCTGCGCCATAAAGTCCATCGTGACGACGACAATGATCAGCAGCGACGTTCCACCAAAATAAAACGGCACGTTCCAGCGCAGCACCAGAAATTCCGGCAGCAGACACACGAAGACGATGTAGATCGCACCGGCCAGCGTCAGACGCGTGAGGATGCGGTCGATATATCGTGCGGTCTGATCGCCCGGACGGATGCCCGGAACAAACGCGCCGCTCTTCTTCAGGTTGTCCGCGGTTTCCCTGCTGTTGAACACCAGTGCGGTGTAGAAGAAGCAGAAAAACACGATCGCCAGCGTGTACAGCAGCACATAGACCGGCTGGCCCGGCTTCAGCGCTTCCGCTACGTTATGCAACGTATTGGAAATCCAGCTTCCCGTCGGCTGACCGGTACTGAACCAGCCGAGAATCGTTGCCGGGAACAGAATGATCGACGATGCAAAGATCGGCGGAATCACGCCCGACATGTTCAACTTCAGCGGCAGATGCGACGACTGCCCACCGTAGATCTTGTTGCCGACCTGGCGTTTCGCGTAGTTCACGAGGATCTTGCGCTGACCGCGTTCGATGAACACGACCAGGTAAGTCACCGCGGCAATCAGGACGACGATGATGATCGCCGAAATGATGCTCATCGAACCCGTACGCACCAGCTCGAACAACCCACCCACGGCATTCGGGAACCCTGCTGCGATCCCGCCGAAGATGATGATCGAGATACCGTTGCCCAGACCACGCTCGGTAATCTGCTCGCCGAGCCACATCAGGAACATCGTACCGGTAACCAGCGTCACGACCGTCGTCAGACGGAACAGCATGCCGGGATCGGTGACGAGGCCAGGCTGGTTTTCCAGCGCAGCCGCGATACCGAACGCCTGGAAGGTCGCGAGCACCACGGTGAAATACCGCGTGTACTGCGTGATCTTCCGTTGCCCTGCCTGCCCTTCCTTCTTCAGCGCCTCGAGTTGCGGCGATACGATCGCCAGCAACTGCATGATGATCGACGCCGAGATGTACGGCATGATCCCCAGCGCAAAGATCGTGAAGCGGGAAAGCGCGCCACCCGAGAACATGTTGAACATGCCAAGGATGCCGCCCGCCTGGCTCTGGAACAGCTTAGCCAGTTGATCCGGATCGATGCCCGGCACGGGAATGTGCGCGCCGATGCGATAGACGATCAGCGCCAGGAGCAGGAACATCGCTCGCCGGCGCAGATCGCCGAATTTCGCCGTGCTTCGACCGGGTTTTGCAAGACTCGGGCTGTTAGCCAAGTACCTTCTCCGATGAATGCAAGTGACGACGCGCTACGCGTGTCACTCGGCGAACGAACCGCCAGCCGCTTCGATCGCAGCGCGCGCACCCTTGGTGGCACCGAGACCCTTCACGACGATCTTGCGCTTCAGTTCGCCCGTCGCGATGATCTTTGCGCTCTTCGTCAGCTCGCCGACCAGGCCGGCTTGCTTCAGTGCGAGCAGATCGATCTCGTCGACCGGCAGCTTCTCGAGGTCGCCCAGGCGCACTTCACCGACGAATTCCTTCGTCAGCGACGTGAAGCCGCGCTTCGGCAGACGACGTTGCAGCGGCATCTGACCGCCTTCGAAACCGACTTTGTGGAAGCCGCCCGAACGCGATTTCTGACCCTTGTGACCACGGCCAGCCGTCTTGCCGAGGCCCGAACCGATGCCACGACCGACGCGACGCTTGGCGTGCTTGGCGCCAGCGGCCGGCTTCAGGTTATTCAATTCCATATCAACTCCTTGATCCGTAGGGCCGCTTACGCGATGACCTTAACGAGGTACGAGACCTTGTTGATCATGCCGCGGACCGCCGGCGTGTCCTGGAGCTCGCTGACCGAGTTGAGTCGGCGCAGGCCCAGGCCACGCACGGTCGCGCGGTGCGATTCGCGGGTCCCGATCAGGCTCTTAACGAGCTGAACCTTGACAGTTTTTTCAGACATGGTGACCACCCGGGCTTAGCCCAAAATATCTTCGACGGACTTGCCGCGCTTCGCCGCGATGTCTGCCGGGGTGGACTGCTTGCGCAGGCCGTCCAGCGTGGCGCGAACGAGGTTGTACGGGTTCGTCGAACCGTGGCTCTTTGCCACGACGTTCTGAACGCCCATCACGTCGAACACTGCGCGCATCGGGCCGCCAGCGATCACGCCCGTACCTGCCTTCGCCGGAGCGAGGAGGACAGCGGATGCGCCGTGCTTGCCGTGCACTTCGTGTTGCAGCGTGCCGTTCTTGAGCGGCACCTTGAACATGTTGCGGCGAGCTTGTTCCATTGCCTTCTGGACAGCGACCGGCACTTCCTTCGCCTTGCCCTTGCCCATACCGATGCGGCCATCACCGTCGCCAACCACGGTCAGTGCGGCGAAGCCGAGAATACGGCCACCCTTCACGACCTTGGTCACGCGATTGACCGAAATCATCTTTTCACGAAGGCCGTCGTCGCGCTCGTCAGCCTGAACTTTCGCTTGCATCTTTGCCATGACGAATTCCTTCCTTAGAACTTGAGCCCAGCTTCGCGAGCTGCCTCAGCCAGCGCCTTGACGCGGCCGTGGTAGCGGAAGCCCGAGCGGTCGAAGGCGACGGATTCGATGCCGGCAGCCTTTGCCTTTTCGGCAATACGCTTGCCGATCAGCGTCGCGGCATTGACGTTGCCGCCCTTGCCCGACTTGTCGGCCAGTTCTGCGCGCACTTCTGCCTCGAGCGTCGATGCGCTAGCGAGCACCTTGGTGCCGCACGGCGAGAACACTTGAGCGTAGATGTGCGTGTTCGTGCGATGCACGGCGAGACGCGCGACCTGCAGCTCAGCGATCTTGATACGCGTCTGGCGAGCGCGGCGCAGGCGAGATTGAGTCTTATCCATGATTGCGCACCCTTACTTCTTCTTCGTTTCTTTGAGGATCACAACCTCGTCGGCATAGCGCACGCCCTTGCCCTTGTAGGGCTCCGGCGGACGGTAACCGCGGACTTCCGCAGCCACTTGACCGACTTGTTGCTTGTTGATCCCCTTGATCACGATTTCGGTTTGCGTCGGGGTTTCAGCCTTGACGCCTTCCGGCATCTGGTGCACCACCGGGTGCGAGAAACCCAGCGACAGATTCAGCTTGTCGCCTTGCGCTTGCGCACGGTAACCGACGCCAACCAGCGTCAGCTTGCGCTCGAAACCCTTGGTCACGCCGTGCACGGCATTCGCGATGATCGCGCGCATCGTGCCCGACAGTGCATTTGCTTCGCGGCTTTCGTCGACCGGCGACAGATTCAGCGTGCCGTCGTTGTTCGCCACGTTCACGAGCGGATTGATCGCTTGCGTGATGGTGCCCAGCGGACCCTTGACGGTGATAGCACCGTCGGCCAGCTTGACTTCCGCGCCTTGCAGCGCGATCGGGCTCTTACCTACTCGAGACATGTTTCTCTCTCCTCGGCTTTAAGCGACGTAGCAGATGACTTCGCCGCCGACGCCGGTAGCGCGCGCCTTGCGGTCGGTCATCACGCCCTTCGGCGTCGACACGATAGCCACGCCGAGGCCGTTCATGACCTGCGGAATGTCGTTACGGCCGCGGTACACGCGCAGACCAGGCTTCGACACGCGCTCGAGGCGTTCGATGACCGGGCGACCTGCGTAGTACTTCAGCGCGATATTCAGTTCGGACTTCGCACCTTCCGCCTTCACGGCGAAATCGTCGATATAACCTTCGTCCTTGAGGACTTGCGCGATTGCAACCTTGACCTTCGACGAGGGCATCGCAACCGATACCTTCTCGACCATCTGCGCGTTGCGGATGCGAGTCAGCATATCGGCGATAGGATCACTCATGCTCATTTACGTTTCTCCTATTACCAGCTCGCCTTGGTCAGGCCAGGAATCTCGCCACGGAATGCGATTTCACGAATCTTGTTACGCGCGAGGCCGAATTTACGGAACGTGCCACGCGGACGGCCCGTGATCGCGCAGCGGTTACGCTGGCGGGTCGGGTTTGCGTTGCGGGGCAGTTGCTGCAGCTCAAGGCGTGCTTCGTAGCGCTCTTCTTCCGACTTGCTTTGGTCTTCGACGATCGCCTTCAGCGCTTCGCGCTTTGCTGCGAACTTCGCGACCAGGCGGGCGCGCTTCTTTTCACGTTCGATCAGTGCCAGTTTAGCCACGGTAACCTCAGTTTCTGAACGGGAACTTGAAGCTGGCGAGCAGAGCCTTTGCTTCGTCGTCGGTCTTCGCAGTCGTCGTGATGCTGATGTTCAGCCCACGCAGTGCGTCGATCTTGTCGTAGTCGATTTCGGGGAAAATGATCTGCTCTTTCACACCGATGTTGTAGTTGCCACGGCCATCGAAAGCACGACCCGACACACCGCGGAAATCTCGCACGCGGGGCAGGGCAACCGTCACGAAACGGTCGAGGAATTCGTACATCGCCTGGCCACGCAGCGTCACCATCGCGCCGATCGGGTAACCCTGGCGGATCTTGAAGCCTGCGATTGCCTTGCGAGCCTTCGTGACGACCGGCTTCTGGCCGGCGATCTTCGTGAGGTCGCCAACGGCGTTCTCGATGATCTTCTTGTCAGCGATCGCTTCGCCAAGACCCATGTTCAGCGTGATCTTGGTGATGCGCGGCACTTCCATGACCGACTTGTAACCGAACTTCTCGATCAGGCCGGGCACAACCTTTTCTTTGTAAAACTCTTGAAAACGAGCCATTTTTTACTCCGCTGCGTCAGGCGCTCAGTACGGCACCGGTCGTCTTCAGGAAGCGAACCTTCTTGCCTTCCTCGACCTTGATGCCAACACGCGACGCCTTGCCATTCGCGTCGACCAGTGCGACGTTCGAAATATGCAGGGGCATCGTCTTCGCTTCCACGCCGCCCGTCGTACCCTTCATCGGGTTCGGCTTCACATGCTTCTTGACGAGGTTGATACCTTCAACCGTCACATGTTCAGCACCGACAGCCAGCACGACGCCGCGCTTGCCCTTGTCCTTGCCAGTAACGACGATAACTTCGTCACCTTTGCGAATCTTGTTCATCGCGACTCCTTACAGCACTTCCGGCGCCAGCGAAACGATCTTCATGAATCGTTCGCTACGCAGCTCACGCGTCACCGGCCCGAAGATACGGGTGCCGATCGGCTCGAGCTTGTTATTCAAAAGCACAGCGGCGTTGCCGTCGAACTTGATCAGCGAGCCGTCTTGACGGCGCACGCCCTTGGCGGTGCGGACCACCACGGCGTTGTAAATTTCGCCTTTCTTCACGCGCCCGCGCGGCGTTGCCTCTTTGACGGTCACCTTGATGATGTCGCCAATGCCGGCATAACGACGCTTCGAGCCGCCGAGCACCTTGATGCACATGACTTCACGTGCACCCGTGTTGTCGGCTACTTCGAGCCGAGATTCGGTCTGGATCATGGTTTGTCTTTCCCAACTTAATCCGGATGCACCACCATGATGCATTCGGTCAGTCTTGGTCCCGTCAGCCAATCGGCTGCTTGGGTTGGAACAGCAGCGACGGCAAACGAAACCCGCCATCGCAATTCGGTGAATCTTTCGGACAGGCAGGCGCCAGTCCGCTTCCCCCACCAACTTCGCCCGCGACGGGGCTCCCATAAAGAGGGAAGACCAGGATTATAACAAATAATCCTGGTCACGCAAGCAAAAACTTTGCGATTTCAAGCACTTCGAGGAGAAGTGCCTGTTACTGCCTACTGCGCTGCCCGCTTAGATGACGCGAGCTGCTTCGACGAGGCGCGACACCGTCCAGGCCTTCGTCTTCGAAACAGGACGAGTTTCCTGGATTTCGACGAGATCGCCTTCGTTGCAGGTGTTCGCTTCATCATGCGCGTGGTACTTCTTCGAGCGCACGACATACTTGCCGTAGATCGGGTGCTTGACGCGGTGCTCGATCAGCACGGTGACGGTCTTGTCCATCTTGTTGCTGACGACCCGACCGACCAGCGTCCGCTTCAGCGAGGTTTTCACGCTATCGTTCATTTCTGGTTCGCCTTCTGAGTCATGACGGTCCGCACACGTGCGATGTCGCGACGAACCTTCTTCAGCTGGCTCGTGTTCGTGAGCTGCTGGGTCGCGAGTTGCATGCGCAGGCCGAATTGCGCCTTCAGCAGGTCCGCCAGCTCCTTGTTGAGCGCGGCCTGGTCTTTCTGGAGAAGTTCGGAAGCCTTCATGTTTTCTCCTTAGGCGCCGAGCTGGCGCACGATGAATGCCGTCTTCAGCGGCAGCTTGGCTGCAGCCAGACGGAACGCTTCGCGTGCCAGTTCTTCGGTTACGCCGTCCATTTCATAGAGCATCTTGCCCGGCTGAATCTCGGCGACGTAGTACTCCGGGTTACCCTTACCGTTACCCATACGCACTTCGGCCGGCTTCTGCGAAATCGGCTTGTCCGGGAAGATCCGGATCCAGATGCGGCCGCCACGCTTGATGTGACGCGTCATTGCACGACGTGCCGCTTCAATCTGGCGGGCGGTCAGACGACCGCGACCGATAGCCTTCAGGCCGAAGTCACCGAACGACACTGCGTTGCCGCGCGTCGCCTTGCCGGTGTTACGACCCTTCTGCTCTTTACGATACTTTCTGCGTTTCGGTTGCAGCATCGTTATTCTCCAGTCTTGCCGTCTTCGGGCTTGCCGGCGCCACGGCGCGGTGCGCCACGGCGAGCACCCGGAGCGCCGCCTTCGCCATCACGGCGCGGACGACGGTCGCCCGGACGCGCATTGCGACGCGGACGCTTGTCTTCGGCTACTTCTTCCACCACCGGTGCGTCGTTGCGGCCGAGCGTATCGCCCTTGTAGACCCACACCTTGACGCCGATGATCCCGTAAGTCGTCTTCGCTTCCGAAGTCGCGTAGTCGATATCAGCACGCAGCGTGTGAAGCGGCACGCGACCTTCGCGATACCACTCCGTACGAGCGATTTCGATACCGTTCAGACGGCCCGCGCTCATGATCTTGATGCCTTGAGCACCCAGACGCATCGCGTTCTGCATCGCACGCTTCATCGCGCGACGGAACATGATCCGGCGCTCGAGCTGTTGCGTGATCGAGTCAGCGATCAGCTGAGCATCGGTTTCCGGCTTGCGGATTTCTTCGATGTTGACGTGAACCGGAACGCCCATGCGGCGTTGCAGTTCCGTCTTCAGCTGCTCGATATCCTCGCCCTTCTTGCCGATGACCACACCCGGACGCGAGCTGTAAATCGTGATGCGCGCGTTCTTCGCCGGACGCTCGATGACGACCCGACCGACCGAAGCGTTCTTCAGCTTCTTCTTCAGGTATTCACGAACACCGATGTCTTCCTGCAGCATCGCCGCGAAATTGTTGTTGTTCGCGTACCAACGCGAAGCCCAATTGCGGCTGACAGCCAGGCGGAAGCCAGTCGGATGAATTTT
Source organism: Burkholderia sp. BCC1972 (assembly GCF_905339605.1). Taxonomy (NCBI): domain Bacteria; kingdom Pseudomonadati; phylum Pseudomonadota; class Betaproteobacteria; order Burkholderiales; family Burkholderiaceae; genus Burkholderia; species Burkholderia sp. BCC1972. The sequence continues at coordinate 18,940 of NZ_CAJPGH010000041.1, forward strand.
CTGTCCCATCGTATGGCTCCTTAATTCCCGACCGTCACAGTGATGTGACAGGATTGCTTCTCGATGCGGTTACCGCGGCCCTTGGCGCGCGCGGTGAAACGCTTGAGCGATGCAGCCTTGTCGACGTAGATGCTCTTGATCTTGAGCTCGTCGATATCAGCGCCTTCGTTGTGCTCCGCATTCGCGATTGCCGACAGCACAACCTTCTTCACGATGCCAGCCGCCTTCTTCGGCGAGAACGTCAGAACGTTCAGCGCCTTGTCGACCGGCAAACCGCGGATCTGGTCAGCCACAAGGCGCGTTTTCTGCGCCGAGATGCGGGCACCGCGATGAATTGCTTTCACTTCCATCTTGATTGCCCCTTATTTCTTGGCCTTCTTGTCGGCTGCGTGACCCTTGAACGTACGGGTCAGTGCGAACTCGCCAAGCTTGTGGCCGACCATGTTTTCCGAGATGTACACCGGAACGTGTTGACGGCCGTTGTGAACAGCGATCGTCAGGCCGATGAAATCCGGCAGAATCGTCGAGCGACGCGACCAGGTCTTGATCGGCTTTTTGTCGCGCGAAGCTGCAGCCGCCTCAACTTTCTTCAGCAAATGGGCGTCGCAGAACGGACCTTTTTTAACAGAACGTGCCATTGCCTACTCCTTAACGCTTGTGACGGCGCTGGACGATCATCGTCGTCGTGCGCTTGTTGCTGCGGGTGCGGTAACCCTTAGCCGGCGTACCCCACGGGCTCACCGGATCGCGACCTGCAGCCGTCTTGCCCTCACCACCACCGTGCGGGTGATCAACCGGGTTCATCGCAACGCCACGCACCGTCGGGCGGATACCGCGCCAGCGGTTCGCGCCAGCCTTGCCGATCTGGCGCAGGCTATGCTCTTCGTTACCGACTTCACCGATCGTTGCACGGCACTCGATGTGCACGCGGCGGATTTCGCCCGAACGCAGACGAACCTGCGCGTAGACGCCTTCACGTGCCAGCAGCATGGCCGACGTGCCAGCCGAACGCGCCATTTGCGCGCCCTTGCCCGGCAGCATCTCGATGCAGTGGATCGTCGTACCGACCGGAATGTTGCGGATCGGCAGCGTGTTGCCTGCACGGATCGGCGCTTCCGAACCCGACATCAGCTGCTGGCCGACCGTCAGACCCTTCGGGGCGATGATGTAGCGACGCTCGCCGTCTGCGTAGAGCACCAGCGCGATGTTCGCGCTGCGGTTCGGGTCGTACTCGAGACGCTCGACCTTTGCCGGGATGCCATCCTTCGTGCGACGGAAATCGACGATACGGTAGTGCTGCTTGTGACCACCACCCTTGTGACGCGTGGTGATACGACCGTTGTTGTTACGGCCGGCGGTCGAGCTCTGCGTGTCGAGCAGTGCCGCGAACGGCTTGCCCTGGTGCAGGTTCTTGTTGACCACCTTGACCATCGCGCGGCGACCCGGCGATGTCGGCTTAACTTTAACGATTGCCATGATTACTTGGCCTCCGCTTCAAAGTTGATTTCCTGGCCGGGCTTCAGGCAGACGTATGCCTTCTTCACGTCCTTGCGGCGGCCCATCGAACGGCCAAAGCGCTTTTGCTTGCCCTTCTGAACCAGCACGTTGACGGAATCAACTTCAACCTTGAACAGCAGCTCGACAGCCGCCTTCACTTCCTGCTTCGTGGCATCCGGAGCGACTTCGAACACGACTTGCTCGTTCTTGTCGGCAACCAGCGTCGCCTTTTCCGAGATCACCGGTGCGAGCAGGACCTGCATCAAACGATGATCGTTCTTGCGAATCTCGCTCATGACAGCAACTCCTCGATCTGGGCGACCGCAGCCTTCGTGACCAGCACTTTCTTGAAGTAGATCAGCGACAGCGGGTCAGCGTAGCGCGGCTCGACAATCGCCACGTGCGGCAGGTTGCGCGAAGCCAGGTACAGGTTCTCGTCGACCGTATCCGTAATGATCAGGACGGAGTCGAGACCCATGGTCTTGAATTTTTCGGCCAGCAGCTTGGTCTTCGGCGCTTCGAGGATGATGTCCTCGACGACCGACAGACGGCCTTCACGGGCCAGCTGCGAGAAGATCGAGCAGAGACCTGCGCGATGCATCTTCTTGTTGACCTTGTGCGAGAAGTTTTCTTCCGGCGAATTCGGGAAGATACGACCACCGCCACGCCACAACGGGCTCGACGACATACCGGCACGAGCGCGGCCCGTACCCTTCTGGCGCCACGGCTTCTTCGTCGTGTGCTTGACTTGCTCACGGTCCTTCTGCGCGCGGTTACCCTGGCGAGCATTCGCCTGGTAAGCGACGACGACCTGGTGGATCAGCGCTTCGTTGTAGTCACGACCGAACACGACGTCCGATGCGTTGACCACTGCACCTTCCTGACCATTTTCGTTCAGGAGCTTGAGTTCCATTATTTCGCCCCCTTGGTCTTGACGGCCGGCGTCACGAAGACCTTGCCGCCCTTCGCGCCCGGAATCGCACCCTTCACGAGCAGCAGCTTGCGCTCTGCGTCGATACGAGCGATTTCGAGGTTCTGCACCGTCACCGTCACGTCACCCATGTGACCCGTCATGCGTTTACCCGGGAAAACACGACCCGGATCCTGCGCCATACCGATCGAGCCCGGCACGTTGTGCGAGCGCGAGTTACCGTGCGTGGCACGGCCGGAGGAGAAGTTGTAACGCTTGATCGTACCGGCGTAGCCCTTACCGATCGACACGCCTTGCACGTCGACCTTCTGGCCCACTTCGAAAAGATCAGCACCGACCACGGCACCATTCGACAGCTCAGCTGCCTTGGCCGCGTCAATGCGGAATTCCTTGAGGATTTCACCGGCTTCGACACCGGCTTTGGCGAGATGACCTGCCAGCGGCTTCGTCACGCGCGATGCACGACGGGAGCCGAATGCAACCTGCACGGCCGTGTAGCCGTCGGTTTCAACAGTCTTGATCTGCGTCACGCGGTTGTCCGACACGTCCAGCACGGTGACGGGAATCGAATCCCCTTCAGCCGTGAAGATACGGGTCATGCCAACCTTGCGACCTACGAGTCCAAGGCTCATCATTTTCTCCATTCCCGACTGCGATTGGTCGGGGCTGATTTACAAAATGCCGGGCACGCAAGGCCCAACTTTTTTACGCGAATACGCGAAAAGCCAAGCAGTATAGCCCGACTTCCCGATTTCCGCAAGCAATACAAAGACTTAGCACCGCCCGGCGAGCCGACCGGCGCTGGAAGCCTTACTGCAGCTTGATTTCCACGTCGACGCCAGCCGGCAGGTCGAGCTTCATCAGCGCGTCAACGGTCTTGTCCGTCGGGTCGACGATATCCATCAGGCGCTGGTGGGTGCGGATTTCGAGCTGATCGCGCGACGTCTTGTTGACGTGCGGCGAACGCAGGATGTCAAAACGCTGAATGCGCGTCGGCAGCGGTACCGGGCCACGGACGATTGCGCCAGTCCGCTTCGCGGTATCGACGATCTCGGCAGCCGATTGATCGATCAGACGATAGTCGAATGCCTTCAGGCGAATGCGGATTTTCTGTTGCTGCATGACGATTCCTTGAAAAGAGCGAGGCGATGTTGCATCGCCGGACACTAAAAGAACGTGAAACATGACGCCTGCGGGGAGCGAGACATCACGTTCCTGACGGTACTTCCACTGCTAAGCCCGCGATTCTACACGAAATTTCGAAACCGTGGCGTGCATTTCTCGGCCCGCGCAACGCGCCGCCGGAAAAACAAAACCGGGTGCCAGCGCAAGCTGGACACCCGGTTTCGACGGTACAACTGCATACCGCGGGAATCGCGGACCCCGCCGGGATCCGCGGATCGTCGATGTTACTCGATGATCTTGGCGACGACGCCGGCGCCGACGGTACGGCCGCCTTCGCGGATTGCGAAGCGCAGACCTTCTTCCATCGCGATCGGAGCGATCAGCTTCACCGTGATCGACACGTTGTCGCCCGGCATCACCATTTCCTTGTCCTTCGGCAGCTCGATCGAGCCCGTCACGTCCGTCGTACGGAAGTAGAACTGCGGACGGTAGTTGTTGAAGAACGGCGTGTGACGGCCGCCTTCGTCCTTGCTCAGCACGTACACTTCAGCCGTGAAGTGCGTGTGCGGCGTGATCGAACCCGGCTTCGCCAGAACCTGGCCACGCTCCACGTCTTCACGCTTCGTGCCGCGCAGCAGGATACCAACGTTGTCGCCTGCCTGACCTTGGTCCAGCAGCTTGCGGAACATTTCAACGCCCGTGCAGGTCGTCTTCACCGTCGGCTTGATACCGACGATTTCGATTTCCTCGCCGACCTTCACGATGCCGCGCTCGACACGACCCGTCACCACCGTACCACGGCCCGAGATCGAGAACACGTCTTCCACCGGCATCAGGAACGCGCCGTCAACTGCACGCTCCGGCGTCGGGATGTACGTGTCCAGCGCATCGGCCAGGCTCATGATCGCCACTTCGCCCAGCTCGCCCGTGTCGCCTTCCAGCGCCAGCTTTGCCGAACCCTTCACGATCGGCGTGTCGTCGCCCGGGAAGTCGTACTTCGACAGGAGTTCGCGAACTTCCATCTCGACCAGCTCGAGCAGTTCTGCGTCGTCCACCATGTCGCACTTGTTCAGGAACACGATGATGTACGGAACGCCAACCTGGCGCGCCAGCAGGATGTGCTCACGCGTCTGCGGCATCGGGCCGTCAGCTGCCGAGCAAACCAGGATCGCGCCGTCCATCTGCGCTGCGCCCGTGATCATGTTCTTCACATAGTCAGCGTGGCCCGGGCAGTCGACGTGTGCGTAGTGGCGGTTGGCCGTTTCGTACTCGACGTGTGCCGTGTTGATCGTGATGCCGCGCGCCTTTTCTTCCGGTGCCGCGTCGATCTGGTCGTATGCCTTCGCTTCGCCGCCGAACTTCTTCGTCAGAACCGTCGTGATCGCTGCCGTCAGCGTCGTCTTGCCGTGGTCAACGTGACCAATCGTACCAACGTTCACGTGCGGCTTGGTCCGCTCGAATTTACCTTTTGCCATGATTCTCTTCTTTCAAAAATTATCGATTGAGATAACGAATTACTTCGACTTCGCGCTGATGATCGCGTCAGCAACGTTGCGCGGAGCTTCAGCGTAGTGCTTGAACTCCATCGTGTACGTTGCACGACCTTGCGTCAGCGAACGCAGCGACGTCGAGTAACCGAACATTTCCGACAGCGGCACTTCGGCGCGAACGATCTTGCCGCCGCCGACCATGTCTTCCATGCCCTGGACGATACCGCGACGGCCCGACAGGTCGCCCATCACGTTGCCCATGTAGTCTTCCGGCGTCTCGACTTCGACAGCCATCATCGGCTCGAGGACGACCGGGTTCGCCTTGCGCATCGCTTCCTTGAACGCCATCGAACCGGCCATGCGGAACGCGTTTTCGTTCGAGTCAACGTCGTGGTACGAACCGAACGTCAGGTGAACCTTCACGTCGACGACCGGGAAGCCAGCCAGCACGCCCGACTTCAGCGTGTCCTGGATACCCTTGTCGACCGCCGGGATGTATTCACGCGGAATCACACCACCCTTGATCTCGTCGAAGAACTCGTAGCCCTTGCCTTGTTCGTTCGGCTCGAGCGTGATGACCGCGTGACCGTACTGGCCGCGACCGCCCGACTGCTTGACGAACTTGCCGTCGACATCCTTCGCCGTCGAACGGATCGTTTCGCGGTACGCAACCTGCGGCTTGCCGACGGTTGCTTCCACGCCGAATTCACGCTTCATCCGGTCGACCAGAATTTCGAGGTGGAGCTCGCCCATGCCCGAAATGATGGTCTGGCCCGACTCTTCGTCGGTCTGCACGCGGAACGACGGATCTTCCTGAGCCAGACGGTTCAGTGCGAGGCCCATCTTTTCCTGGTCAGCCTTGGTCTTCGGCTCGACTGCCTGCGAAATCACCGGCTCCGGGAACACCATGCGCTCGAGGATGATCGGGTTCGCCGGGTCGCACAGCGTGTCGCCCGTGGTCGCTTCCTTCAGGCCGACCGCAGCAGCGATGTCGCCTGCGCGAACTTCCTTGATTTCTTCGCGCTGGTTCGCGTGCATTTGCAGAATACGACCCAGGCGTTCCTTCTTGTCCTTCGTCGAGTTCAGCAGCGTGTCGCCCGAATTCACGACGCCCGAGTACACGCGGAAGAAGATCAGCTGGCCGACGAACGGGTCGGTCATGATCTTGAACGCGAGTGCCGAGAACTTCTCGTCGTCCGACGCGCGGCGCTCTGCCGACTCGCCGTTTTCGAGTTCGCCCTTGACCGGCGGGATGTCGACCGGCGACGGCAGGAAGTCGATCACGGCGTCGAGCATACGCTGCACGCCCTTGTTCTTGAACGCGGTACCGCACAGCATCGGCTGGATTTCGCACGCGATCGTACGATCACGCAGCGCCTTGACGATGTCGGCTTCCGGCAGATCGCCTTCTTCCAGGTACTTGTTCATCAGGTCTTCGTTGGCTTCAGCAGCCGCCTCGACCATCTTTTCGCGCCATTCCTTGCAGGTTTCCGCGAGCTCGGCCGGGATGTCGACGTAGTCGAACTTCGTGCCTTGCGACGCTTCGTCCCACACGATCGCCTTCATCTTGATCAGGTCGACGACGCCCTTGAAGTTTTCTTCCGCGCCGATCGGCACCACGACCGGAACCGGGTTCGCCTTCAGGCGCAGACGGAGCTGGTCATAGACCTTGAAGAAGTTCGCGCCGGTACGGTCCATCTTGTTGACGAACGCGAGACGCGGCACCTTGTACTTGTTCGCCTGGCGCCACACCGTTTCCGACTGCGGCTGCACGCCGCCCACTGCGCAGTACACCATGCACGCGCCGTCGAGCACGCGCATCGAGCGCTCGACTTCAATCGTGAAGTCGACGTGGCCCGGGGTGTCGATGATGTTGATGCGGTGTTCCGGATAGTTGCCGCCCATGCCCTTCCAGAAGGCCGTGGTAGCAGCGGACGTGATCGTGATGCCACGCTCCTGTTCCTGCTCCATCCAGTCCATCGTGGCTGCGCCGTCGTGGACTTCACCGATCTTGTGGTTCACACCGGTGTAAAACAGAATGCGCTCGGTCGTCGTCGTTTTGCCGGCGTCGATGTGAGCGCTAATACCGATATTGCGGTAGCGCTCGATAGGAGTCTTGCGAGCCACTTTGATCCTCTACTGGGATGACACGATGCAGCCCAGCTGCATCATGCTTCAACACAAACGGGCGAGGCGCCTGAAAAGCGCACCCGCCCGGAATTTATTTCCGCTAACAGCCCAGCCAGGCGCTTAGAAACGGAAATGCGAGAACGCGCGGTTGGCTTCTGCCATGCGGTGAACTTCGTCGCGCTTCTTCATCGCGCCGCCACGGCCTTCGGCCGCTTCGGAGAGTTCACCTGCCAGGCGCAGGGCCATCGACTTCTCGCTACGCTTCTTCGCAGCCTCACGCAGCCAGCGCATCGCCAATGCCATACGACGCGACGGGCGCACTTCGACCGGAACTTGATAGTTGGCACCACCAACGCGACGGCTCTTCACTTCAACCACCGGCTTCACGTTGTTGAGCGCAACCGTGAACACTTCCAGCGGGTCCTTGCCACCCTTGGTCTGGATCTGTTCGAATGCGCCATAAACGATGCGCTCTGCGACCGACTTCTTGCCGGACAGCATCAGCATGTTCATGAACTTGGCAACATCAACGTTACCGAACTTCGGATCCGGCAACACTTCCCGCTTGGGGACTTCGCGACGACGCGGCATGATTCTTCCTTTACTTGTTCAGTTGGAGCTGGTTCCAGCTCCGCGGCCACCAACAAACCCGATCACATCTTCACGACTAACCAGCTTGGCCGGGTGACCACTTACTCGACAGCACCGGCAATCCGGCACTCCCGCCTTGACCGCCCTGCGGCGATCCCTGATCAAAAACTGCTTACTTGGCAGCCTTTGCACGCTTCGCGCCGTACTTCGAGCGCGCTTGCTTACGGTCCTTGACGCCCTGGGTATCCAGCGAGCCGCGAACCATGTGGTAACGCACACCCGGCAAGTCCTTCACACGGCCGCCGCGGATCAGCACAACCGAGTGTTCCTGCAGGTTGTGGCCTTCACCGCCGATGTACGAAATCACTTCGAAGCCGTTCGTCAGACGAACCTTGGCGACCTTACGGAGTGCCGAGTTCGGCTTCTTCGGCGTCGTCGTGTACACACGGGTGCACACGCCGCGACGCTGGGGGCAGTCCTGCAGGGCCGGGCTCTTGCTCTTCGTCGTTTCCGACTGACGGCCTTTGCGAACCAGTTGGTTGATGGTTGGCATTGTTTATTCCTGAAATTGAACAAAATCTGCACACCGATTTCGGGCAAAGCGAGAATCGGCGCACAGTTGACTTCCGAACCGGCGAATCGGGTGCGAGCTTTCGAACGCGACACGGCCCACCGAATACCGGAACCCAGCATCATATTCCGGAAATACCAACTAAGTCAACGGCTTGCGTGATTTTCCCGTCGACCGCGTGGTTTACCGGAAGGGTCGGAACACCTGTGTCAGGCCGATTCGACGACGTCGATGATCTCGTCGCCGAAGCGCTCGAGCTTGCGTACGCCCATGCCGGGAATGTGGCGCAGGTCGTCGATCGACTCCGGCGCGTTGCGCGCGATTTCCGCGAGCGTCGCGTCGTGGAAGATCACGTAGGCCGGCACGCCGTCGGTCTTGGCGGTTTCCGCGCGCCACGCACGCAGCGCATCCCACCGCGCGCGCTCGCGCGCATCCATGCCGGCCGTCGGGTCGACGCGCGTGCCGCTGCGGCCCGACGACTGCCGCGTGCGCTGCGGCTTCACGTAGCGGCGCAGCGTGACCTTCTCCTCGTTCTTCAGGACGGGCTTCGCTGCCTCGGTCAGCACGAGCGCGCCGAAGCCGCCATGATCGACGGCCAGGTAGCCGTACGCGACGAGCTGCCGGAAAATCGCGCGCCATTCGGGCTCGGACAGCGATGCGCCGATCCCGAACGTCGTGAGCTGGTCGTGGCCGCGCTGCAACACTTTCTCGGTGCGCCCGCCGCGCAGGATCTCGATCAGGTGGCTCGAGCCGAAATTGAAGCCGCTCGCGCGCTGCGCGCGGAACACGCACGACAGCGCCATCTGCGCCTCGCGCGTGGCATCCCACGATGCGGGCGGCTCGAGGCACGTGTCGCAGTTGCCGCACGGCCGGCTCTCTTCGCCGAAATAGTTCAGCAGCCGCACGCGGCGGCACGAGATCGTCTCGCACAGCCCGAGCAGCGCATCGAGCTTCGACGTCTGCACGCGCTTGTGTGCGTCGTCCGCGTCGGACTCGTCGATCATCTTGCGCTGCTGGACGACGTCGCCGAGGCCGTATGCCATCCACGCATTCGCGGGCATCCCGTCGCGGCCCGCGCGGCCGGTTTCCTGGTAGTAGCCTTCGACGCTCTTCGGCAGGTCCAGGTGCGCAACGAAGCGCACGTCGGGTTTGTCGATGCCCATGCCGAACGCGATCGTCGCGCACATCACGATGCCCTCTTCCCGCTGGAACATTTCCTGGTGCTTCTGCCGCACCTCGAACTCCATTCCCGCGTGATACGGCAGCGCGCGCACGCCCTGCGCCTTCAGCCACTCGGCCGTTTCCTCGACCTTGCGGCGCGACAGGCAATAGACGACGCCGGCGTCCGTCGTGCCGTCTGCATTCGTGTGTTCGGCGCGGATGAAATCGAGCAGCTGCGAGCGCGCGTTGTCCTTCTCGACGATCCGGTAGCGGATGTTCGGGCGATCGAAGCTCGACACGAACACGCGTGCATCGTCGAGCGCGAGGCGATGGATGATCTCGTCGCGCGTGATCGCGTCGGCCGTGGCCGTCAGCGCGATGCGCGGCACCGACGGGAACCGCTCGTGCAGCACCGACAGCTGGATGTATTCCGGGCGGAAATCGTGCCCCCATTGCGACACGCAGTGCGCTTCGTCGATCGCGAACAGGCCGATCTTCGCGCGCTCGAGCAGGTCGAGGAAGCGCCCCGTCATCAACCGCTCCGGCGCGACGTACAGCAGGTCGATTTCGCCTTCGCGCAGCGCGCGCTCGGTGGCCGCGGCCTCGGCGCCCGACAGCGTCGAATTCAGGTAGGCCGCTCGCACGCCGACTTCGCGCAGCGCGGCGACCTGGTCCTGCATCAGCGCGATCAGGGGCGACACGACGATGCCGGCGCCCTGCCCGGTCTCGCGGCGCAGCAGCGCGGGGATCTGGTAGCACAGCGACTTGCCGCCGCCCGTCGGCATCAGCACGAGACAATCGCCGCCGCCGGCGACGTGCTCGACGATCTCGCCCTGCTGGCCGCGAAAGGCGGAATAACCAAAGACTTCGTCGAGAATTTCGAGGGCGCGGGACATGAATGAGAACAAGGACGGCTAAACGATGACCGCGATTTTAACAACCCGCTCGCTCGGCGCGTGGCGAATCGTGCGACGTTGGCCATTCGGTCAGGGTTCGTTCGCGTGCATGACGGGCCTGCCCCGGCTGCGCGGCCAATGATGGCGGGGCACGCGCGGGCACTGCGCAGGCACGTCATGCACGTGAACGACGGATGAAAAAAAACCGCCCGGCGGAACCGGGCGGTTTCGGTGACAACGAGGTGAGGCGGCTCGCGCCGCCCGCACTTACTCGGCTGCCGGGTGTTGCGGCTCTTCTGCCGGCGCGCTCGGCGTGCCGAAGTCGAATGCCTCTTCCGCTGCGATCTGGTCGAAACGCTCACGATCCGACGATTCCTTCGCCTTGCGTGCCTTGTGGAACGCGAGACCCGTACCGGCCGGAATCAGACGGCCGACGATCACGTTTTCCTTCAGGCCACGCAGATCGTCGCGCTTGCCCATGATCGCCGCTTCGGTCAGCACGCGGGTCGTTTCCTGGAACGATGCCGCGGAGATGAACGAGTCGGTCGACAGCGACGCCTTCGTGATACCGAGCAGCACGTTGTCGTACGAAGCCGGGCGCTTGTCCTCGGCGATCATGCGATCGTTCTCGTCCAGCATGTCGGAACGCTCGACCTGTTCGCCCGGGATGAAGCGCGTATCACCGTTGTCGGTGATCTGCACACGACGCAGCATCTGGCGAACGATCACCTCGATGTGCTTGTCGTTGATCTTCACGCCCTGCAGACGATACACGTCCTGCACTTCGTCGACGATGTAGCGCGACAGCGCCTCGATACCCTGCAGACGCAGGATGTCGTGCGGATCGGCCGGACCGTCCACGATCATTTCGCCCTTGTTGACGACCTGTGCATCGTGAACCAGAACCTGCTTTTCCTTCGCGATCAGGAACTCGTGCTGGTTGCCCTCGAGATCCGTGATGACGAGACGCTGCTTGCCCTTCGTGTCCTTGCCGAACGACGTCGTACCGGTGACTTCCGCGAGAATGCCGGCATCCTTCGGCGAACGCGCTTCGAACAGTTCCGCCACCCGCGGCAGACCGCCGGTAATGTCACGCGTCTTCTGCGCTTCGGTCGGGATACGTGCGAGCACTTCACCGACCTGCACCTGCTGGCCATCCTTCACGGTGATCAGTGCGCCAACCTGGAAGCCGATCTGCACTGCGTGCTCGGTGCCCGGAATCTTCACTTCTTCGCCGTTCGCGTCGAGCAGCTTCACCTGCGGACGCACGCTCTTCGACGCCTGCGAACCGCGACGCTTCACGTCGATCACGACCAGCGTCGACAGGCCGGTCACGTCGTCGATCTGCTTCGCGACGGTCACGCCTTCCTCGACGTTCTCGAACTTCACCGTACCACCGTACTCGGTGATGATCGGACGCGTCAGCGGATCCCACGTGGCGAGCTGCGTGCCGGCCTTGATCGTCGCGCCGTCGAGCTGCAGCAGCGTCGCGCCGTACGGCACTTTGTGACGCTCGCGCTCGCGACCGAAGTCGTCGGTGATCATCGCTTCGCCCGAACGGGAAATGACGATCTGCTCGCCCTTCGCGTTCGTGACGTAGCGCATCGTCGCCGTGAAGCGCACGATACCGTTGCTCTTCGCTTCGACCGACGAAGCCACTGCCGCACGCGATGCCGCACCACCGATGTGGAACGTACGCATCGTCAGCTGCGTGCCCGGTTCACCGATCGACTGCGCCGCGATCACGCCGACTGCTTCGCCGACGTTCACGAGCGAGCCGCGGCCGAGGTCACGGCCGTAGCAGGCCGCGCACAGGCCGTAACGCGTTTCGCAGGTCAGCGGCGTGCGCACGCGCACTTCGTCGATGCCGAGGCGTTCGATTTCCTCGACCGCCGTTTCGTCGAGCAGCATGCCCGATTCGTACACCGTTTCCTGCGTTTCCGGGTTCACGACGTCCGCGACCGCGACGCGGCCGAGGATACGGTCGCGCAGCGCTTCGACGACTTCACCGCCTTCGACCAGCGCCTTCATCGCGACGCCGTTCGACGTGCCGCAATCGTCTTCCACCACGACCAGATCCTGCGTGACGTCGACGAGACGACGCGTCAGGTAACCCGAGTTCGCGGTCTTCAGTGCCGTATCAGCCAGACCCTTACGTGCACCGTGGGTCGAGATGAAGTACTGCAACACGTTCAGACCTTCGCGGAAGTTCGCGGTAATCGGCGTCTCGATAATCGAGCCGTCCGGCTTCGCCATCAGGCCTCGCATACCGGCCAGCTGACGAATCTGAACCGCCGAACCCCGGGCGCCCGAGTCGGCCATCATGTAGATCGAGTTGAACGATTCCTGGCGCGTTTCCTTGCCGTCGCGGTCCGTCACCGGCTCCGTCGACAGCTGCTCCATCATCGCCTTGCCGACCGCTTCCGACGTTGCCGACCAGATGTCGACCACGTTGTTGTAGCGTTCCTGCGCGGTGACGAGACCCGACATGTACTGGCGGTCGTACTCCTTCACCTTCTTCGCGGCGTCGCCGACGATCGTTTCCTTCTGCGGCGGCACGAGCATGTCGTCCACGCAGATCGAAATGCCGGCGCGCGTCGCGAGACGGAAACCCGACTGCATCAGCTGGTCGGCGAACACCACCGTCGCGCGCAGACCGCACTTGCGGAACGCCGTGTTGATCAGGCGCGAGATTTCCTTCTTCTTCAGCGGCTTGTTCAGCACCGAGAACGGCAGGCCGTGCGGCAGGATCTCCGACAGGATCGCGCGGCCGACGGTCGTCGCGTACAGCGAGATCTTCGGCACGAATTCCGGCGCGCCTTCCGACATGTCTTCGTTGCGGACCATTTCGGTGATCCGCACGTTGACGCGCGAGGCCAGCTCGACTTCCTTGTTCTCGTACGCGCGGATCACTTCCGACACGCCCGTGAACGACAGGCCTTCGCCCTTCGCGTTGACGGCTTCGCGGGTCGCGTAGTACAGACCCAGCACGATATCCTGCGACGGCACGATCGACGGATCGCCGTTGGCCGGGAACAGCACGTTGTTCGACGCCAGCATCAGCGTACGCGCTTCCATCTGCGCTTCGAGCGACAGCGGCACGTGAACGGCCATCTGGTCACCGTCGAAGTCGGCGTTGAACGCCGCGCAGACGAGCGGGTGCAGCTGAATCGCCTTGCCTTCGATCAGCACCGGCTCGAACGCCTGGATACCGAGACGGTGCAGCGTCGGCGCACGGTTCAGCATCACCGGATGCTCGCGGATCACCTCTTCGAGGATGTCCCACACCACCGGCGTCTGGTTCTCGACTTCCTTCTTCGCAGCCTTGATGGTCGTCGCGACGCCCATCACTTCCAGCTTGTTGAAGATGAACGGCTTGAACAGCTCGAGCGCCATCAGCTTCGGCAGGCCGCACTGGTGCAGCTTCAGCGTCGGGCCGACCACGATGACCGAACGGCCCGAGTAGTCGACGCGCTTGCCCAGCAGGTTCTGACGGAAACGACCGCCCTTGCCCTTGATCATGTCGGCGAGCGACTTCAGCGGACGCTTGTTCGCGCCCGTCATCGCCTTGCCGCGACGACCGTTGTCGAGCAGCGAGTCGACGGCTTCCTGCAGCATCCGCTTTTCGTTGCGGACGATGATTTCAGGTGCCTTCAGCTCGAGCAGACGCTTCAACCGGTTGTTACGGTTGATCACGCGGCGATACAGGTCGTTCAGGTCCGACGTCGCGAAACGGCCGCCATCCAGCGGCACGAGCGGACGCAGTTCCGGCGGCAGCACCGGCAGCACTTCGAGAATCATCCACTCGGGCTTGATGCCCGAACGCTGGAATGCCTCGAGGACCTTCAGGCGCTTCGCGTACTTCTTGATCTTCGCTTCCGAGCCGGTGTTCTTCAGCTCGGTGCGCAGCGTCTCGACCTGCTCGTCGATGTTGATCGCGCGCAGCAGTTCACGCACGCCTTCCGCGCCCATCTCGGCACGGAATTCGTCGCCGTATTCCTCGACCTTGTTGTAGTAATCCTCTTCGGTCATGATCTGCCGCGCCTTCAGCGGCGTCATGCCCGGTTCGATCACCACGTAGGCTTCGAAGTACAGCACGCGTTCGATGTCGCGCAGCGTCATGTCGAGCACCATGCCCAGACGCGACGGCAGCGACTTCAGGAACCAGATGTGCGCGACCGGCGAGGCCAGCTCGATGTGGCCCATCCGTTCGCGACGCACCTTCGCCAGCGTCACTTCGACGCCGCACTTCTCGCAGATCACGCCGCGGTGCTTCAGACGCTTGTACTTGCCGCACAGGCACTCGTAGTCCTTGATCGGCCCGAAGATCTTCGCGCAGAAGAGACCATCGCGTTCCGGCTTGAACGTACGGTAGTTGATGGTCTCCGGCTTCTTGACTTCGCCGAACGACCACGAACGGATCTTGTCCGGCGAGGCCAGACCGATCTTGATCGCGTCGAAAACTTCTTCCTGTTGGACTTGCTTGAATAGATCGAGCAGAGCTTTCATTGCTTTCTCTCCGTAGTCCGATTAATTGCGGTCGAGATCGATATCGATACCGAGCGAGCGGATTTCCTTCACGAGCACGTTGAAGGATTCCGGCATGCCTGCATCGATCACGTGATCGCCCTTGACCAGGTTCTCATAGACCTTGGTCCGGCCGTTCACGTCGTCCGACTTCACCGTCAGCATTTCCTGCAGCACGTAGGACGCGCCGTACGCTTCGAGTGCCCACACTTCCATTTCACCGAAACGCTGGCCACCGAACTGCGCCTTACCACCCAGCGGCTGCTGCGTGACGAGCGAGTACGGACCGGTCGAACGCGCGTGCATCTTGTCGTCGACCAAGTGGTGCAGCTTCAGGTAGTGCATGTAGCCGAGCGTCACGCGACGTTCGAACATTTCACCCGTGCGGCCGTCGTACAGACGGACCTGGTTCTTCGACGGGTTCATGCCGAGCTGTTCAGCGATGTCGTCCGGGAACGCGAGGTCGAGCATCTTGCCCATTTCTTCCTCGGTCGCACCGTCGAACACCGGCGTCGCGAACGGCACGCCTTCGCGCAGGTTCTTCGCGAGTTCGAGGATCTCGTCGTCGGTGAAGCTTTCCAGATCTTCCTGGCGGCCCGACTCGTTGTAGATCTTCGTCAGGAACACGCGCAGTTCCTCGATCTTCGCCTGACGCTGCAGCATCTCGCCGATACGCCAGCCGAGACCCTTCGCGGCCCAGCCGAGGTGCACTTCCAGAACCTGGCCCACGTTCATCCGCGACGGCACGCCGAGCGGGTTCAGCACGACGTCTGCCGGACGGCCGTCGGCCATGTACGGCATGTCTTCGATCGGGACGATCTTCGACACGACACCCTTGTTACCGTGACGGCCTGCCATCTTGTCGCCAGGCTGCAGACGGCGCTTCACCGCGAGGTACACCTTGACCATCTTCAGCACGCCCGGCGGCAGTTCGTCGCCTTGCGTGAGCTTCTTGCGCTTCTCTTCGAACGCGAGGTCGAACTGGTGACGCTTTTCTTCGATCGAGTTCTTGATCGCTTCGAGCTGCGCCGCTGCTTCGTCGTCCGCGAGGCGGATGTCGAACCAGTGGTAGTGGTCGAGGTCTTCCAGGTAAGCCTGGTCGATCTTCGTACCCTTCGCGAGCTTCTTCGGACCGCCGTTCGCGACCTTGCCCACGAGCATGCGTGCGAGACGCTGGAACGCGTCGCCTTCCACGATGCGCAGCTGGTCGTTCAGGTCGAGACGATAGCGCTTCAGTTCGTCGTCGATGATCTGTTGCGCACGCTTGTCGCGCTGGATGCCTTCACGCGTGAACACCTGGACGTCGATCACGGTGCCGCTCATGCCCGACGGCACGCGCAGCGACGTGTCCTTCACGTCCGAAGCCTTCTCGCCGAAGATCGCGCGCAGCAGCTTCTCTTCCGGCGTCAGCTGGGTCTCGCCCTTCGGCGTGACCTTGCCGACCAGCACGTCGCCTGCTTCGACTTCCGCACCGATGTACACGATGCCCGATTCGTCGAGACGGCCGAGCTGGACTTCCGCCAGGTTCGAGATGTCGCGCGTGATTTCTTCCGGCCCGAGCTTCGTGTCGCGTGCAACGACGTTCAGCTCTTCGATGTGGATCGACGTGTAGCGATCGTCCGCAACGACCTTCTCCGAGATCAGGATCGAATCCTCGAAGTTGTAGCCGTTCCACGGCATGAACGCGATCAGCATGTTCTGGCCGAGCGCGAGCTCGCCCAGGTCCGTCGAGGCGCCGTCGGCCAGCACGTCGCCGCGCGAGACCTTGTCGCCCATCTTCACGATCGGACGCTGGTTGATGTTCGTGTTCTGGTTCGAACGCGTGTACTTGATCAGGTTGTAGATGTCGACACCGACTTCACCTGCGACCGCTTCTTCGTCGTTCACGCGAATCACGATACGGCCTGCGTCGACATAGTCGACGACGCCGCCACGGAACGCCTGAACCGTCGTACCCGAGTCGACCGCACAGGTGCGCTCGATACCCGTCCCGACGACCGGCTTTTCCGGACGCAGACACGGCACGGCCTGACGCTGCATGTTCGAACCCATCAGTGCACGGTTCGCGTCATCGTGCTCGAGGAACGGAATCAGCGAAGCTGCAACCGACACGATCTGCGACGGCGCGACGTCCATGTACTGGATACGGTCCGGCGTGACCATCATCGTTTCGCCGGCTTCACGCGACGACACGAGTTCGTCGATCAGCTGGCCGTTCTCGTCGATCGCGGCGTTTGCCTGCGCGATCATGTAGCGGCCTTCCTCGATCGCCGACAGGTAGTCGATCTGGTCGGTCACCTTGCTGTCCACGACCTTGCGGTACGGCGTCTCGAGGAAGCCGTATTCGTTCAGGTGCGCGTACAGTGCGAGCGAGTTGATCAGGCCGATGTTCGGACCTTCCGGCGTTTCGATCGGGCACACGCGGCCATAGTGGGTCGGGTGCACGTCGCGGACTTCGAAGCCTGCGCGTTCGCGCGTCAGACCGCCCGGGCCCAGTGCGGAAACACGGCGCTTGTGCGTGATTTCCGACAGCGGGTTGGTCTGGTCCATGAACTGCGACAGCTGCGACGAACCGAAGAACTCGCGAATCGCCGACGAAATCGGCTTCGAGTTGATCAGGTCGTGCGGCATCAGGTTTTCGCTTTCGGCCTGGCCGAGGCGTTCCTTGACCGCGCGTTCGACACGCACGAGACCGGCGCGGAACTGGTTCTCCGCCAGTTCGCCGACGCAACGCACACGACGGTTGCCGAGGTGGTCGATGTCGTCCACTTCGCCCTTGCCGTTGCGCAGCTCGACGAGGATCTTGATCGTCGCGAGGATGTCGTCGTCCTGCAGCGTCATCGGGCCGACGATCTCGTCACGGCCGACGCGGCGGTTGAACTTCATGCGGCCGACCTTCGACAGGTCGTACGCTTCTTCGCTGTAGAACAGACGGTTGAACAGTGCCTCGACCGCTTCTTCGGTCGGCGGCTCGCCCGGACGCATCATGCGGTAGATCGCGATGCGCGCGGCCGTACGATCGGTCGTTTCGTCGACACGCAGCGTCGACGAGATGTACGGGCCCTGGTCCAGGTCGTTCGTGTAGAGCGTCTGGATGTCCTTGATGCCCGCTTCGCGCAGCTTCTCGAGCACGCTTTCCGTGACTTCGTCGTTCGCGCTCGCGATCACTTCGCCGGTGTCGCCGTCGACGACGTTCTTCGCCAGCACGCGGCCGAGCAGATAGTCTTCCGGCACCGAGATGAACTTGGTCTTCGCGGCTTCGAGGTCGCGAATGTGCTTCGCGTTGATCCGCTTGTCCTTCTGGACAATGACCTTGCCATCGCGATCCGTGATGTCGAAACGCGCGACTTCACCACGCAGGCGCTCGGGCACGAACTCGAGTTGCGCGCCTTCGTCCATCAGCGTGAAGTTGTCGAACACGAAGAAGTTCGCGAGGATCTGTTCCGGCGTCAGGCCGATGGCCTTCAGCAGGATCGTGACCGGCATCTTGCGGCGACGGTCAACGCGGAAGTACAGGATGTCCTTCGGATCGAATTCGAAGTCGAGCCACGAGCCGCGGTACGGAATGATCCGTGCCGAGAACAGCAGCTTGCCCGAGCTGTGCGTCTTGCCCTTGTCGTGTTCGAAGAACACGCCCGGCGAACGGTGCAGCTGCGAGACGATGACACGCTCGGTGCCGTTGATGACGAACGAGCCCGTCGGCGTCATGAGCGGAATTTCGCCCATGTACACTTCCTGCTCCTTCACTTCCTTGACGACCGGCTTGTTCGGCGATTCCTTGTCGAGGATGACAAGGCGGACCTTCGCGCGCAGCGCGGAGCAGTACGTCAGGCCCCGCTGCTGGCATTCCTTGATGTTGAATGCCGGCGAGGACAGCGCATAGCTCACGAACTCGAGGCGCGCGAAACCGTTGTGCGAAACAATGGGAAATACCGATGTGAACGCGGCCTGCAAACCTTCAGGCTTGCGTTGCGTCGCCGGCACATCGGCTTGCAGAAACGTGCTGAATGATTCAAGCTGGGTAGCCAGCAAGAACGGAACTTGGTGAACGATGGGGCGCTTCGCGAAACTCTTGCGAATGCGCTTCTTCTCGGTGAAGGAATATTGCATACGATCTCCGAATCACGGCGGGTGCTATCGAGGCGGAATACCTGGACGTTTCAAACCCGAGTGTTCACCGACTGAGACCCGATGGCCGTTGACGGCTTGAACGAGCCGAGAAGCTTGGTGGTTGGCCGCTACCAACCGCTGGCTGACGGCAGCGGATGCCTGTGTTGCCCGCTACCCGACCAAACTTGCCTTCTGCAGTCGCTTCAGAAGACAAAGAGAACCGCCAATCGTGCGTGACCTTTCACAACGATGAGGCGGTTTTCTTTGGCTTCTGGGACCGATTATTCGGGCTCCCGAATGAGTGCCAGAATAACGATCCCACAAAGCACAAAAAGGCCGGCGGTGAAAATACCGCCAGCCTTCGCACAGCGCGTCGAAACTTACTTGACTTCGACCTTCGCGCCTGCTTCTTCCAGCTTCTTCTTGGCTTCTTCAGCAGCAGCCTTGTCGACGCCTTCCTTGACGGGCTTCGGTGCACCGTCAACCAGGTCCTTCGCTTCCTTCAGGCCCAGGCCCGTCAGTTCGCGAACGGCCTTGATGACCGAAACCTTGTTGGCGCCGGCTTCAGCCAGCACGACCGTGAATTCGGTCTTTTCTTCTGCAGCAGCAGCAGCGCCGCCGCCTGCCGGGCCAGCGACTGCCACTGCAGCTGCCGACACGCCAAACTTCTCTTCGAATGCCTTGACCAGTTCGTTCAGTTCCAGAACGGTCATCCCTTCGACTGCTGCCAGGATGTCTTCTTTTGCGATTGCCATTTGAAATACTCCTAAATTGAATTCGGATACAGCCAGCGATCAATGACGCTGATGCACGTTCGCTTACGCAGCTTCCGCTTGCTTCTTCTCGGCCAGCGCTGCCAGAGCACGCGCGAAGCCCGAAACAGGCGATTGCATAACGAACAGCAGCTTCGAGAGCAGTTCTTCGCGGCTCGGGATGCTTGCCAGCGCTTGCACGCCAGCCTTGTCCATCACCTTGCCATCGAACGAACCAGCCTTGATGATCAACTTGTCGTTGCTCTTGCCGAAGTCGTTGACGACCTTAGCAGCAGCAATTGCATCTTCCGAGATGCCGTAGATCAGCGGACCAGTCATCTGCTCTGCCAGCGGAGCAAACGGCGTACCTTCAACGGCGCGACGCGCCAGCGTGTTCTTCAACACGCGCAGGTAAACCTTTTGCTCACGCGCTTGCGCGCGCAGCTTGGTCAGATCGCCAACCGCAATTCCACGATACTCAGCCAGCACAACGGTCTGGGCCTTCGCGACTTGCGCGGAAACCTCAGCGACGACGGCTTGCTTGTCTTCTCTATTAAGCGGCACGGTTAGCCTCCAGAAACGATACGTTCGGCGCGGCCGATATGGCCAAAACCTCACGTACCTCGTTCAACAACGGCGTCCGACCTCGTTAGGAGTATTTCCACCTCACGCCGCGAATCGCTTCACGGCCTGCGGCTTCACCACTGCAAAACTTTTTCGGGTTCGCCATCTGCGTTGGCTTGAATTAAGGGATCACCTGCCTGCTGCGTCCCACCAACGGTCTTTGATAACCGGTTGCCCGCCATGCTGCACGAACAACCGCCCAAAGCCCATGTAGGCCGCTTCGCGAACGAAGCGGCCCGAATACTTTCTTACGCTGCCAGCGTAGCCTGGTCGACACGCACGCCGACGCCCATCGTGCTCGACAGTGCGATCTTGCGCAGGTACACGCCCTTGCTCGTTGCCGGCTTGGCCTTCTGCAGCGCTTCGATCAGCGCCGACAGGTTCGAACGCAGTGCGGTCGGTTCGAACGATGCACGGCCGATGGTCGCGTGGATGATACCGGCCTTGTCGACACGGAATTGCACCTGACCAGCCTTCGCGTTCTTGACGGCGGTTGCGACGTCCGGCGTGACCGTACCGACCTTCGGGTTCGGCATCAGGCCGCGCGGGCCGAGGATCTGGCCGAGCGTACCGACGATACGCATCGTGTCCGGCGAAGCGATCACGATGTCGAAGTCCATCTGGCCAGCCTTGATCTGCTCAGCCAGGTCTTCCATACCGACGATTTCCGCGCCTGCTGCACGAGCCTGCTCGGCCTTTTCGCCTTGCGCGAACACGGCAACGCGAACCGACTTGCCCGTACCGGCCGGCAGAACGACCGAACCACGAACGACCTGGTCCGACTTCTTTGCATCGATGCCGAGCTGGACCGCGACGTCGATCGACTCGTCGAACTTCGCGCTCGCGCATTCCTTCACGAGGCTCAGTGCGTCTTCGATCGCGTACAGCTTCTGACGATCAACCTTGGCGGCAAATGCCTGACGGCGCTTGGAGATCTTAGCCATTTACACGCCCTCCACAGTGATGCCCATCGAGCGTGCGCTACCAGCGATGGTGCGAACGGCTGCGTCCAGATCAGCTGCCGTAAGGTCCGGCATCTTGGTCTTTGCGATTTCTTCAGCTTGAGCGCGCGTGATCGAACCGACCTTGTCGGTGTGCGGCTTGCTCGAGCCCTTGTCCACCTTGGCCGCCTTCTTGATCAGGACGGTTGCCGGCGGCGTCTTCATCACGAACGTGAAGCTCTTGTCAGCGAATGCCGTGATGACCACCGGCACCGGCAGACCCGGCTCCATGCCTTGAGTCTGCGCGTTGAACGCCTTGCAGAACTCCATGATGTTCAGGCCGCGCTGGCCCAGTGCCGGACCGACCGGCGGCGACGGGTTGGCTTTACCTGCAGGGATCTGCAGCTTGATAAAGCCGATAATCTTCTTTGCCATTTGTGAACCTCATTGGAACGCCGGAAGGGCGTTCGGTGAGTAATAACGCGCGTTCGCCGCTGGCTACTGACGCTCCTCAACGGCCATGACGCGGGCCGTAAGCGCGAAGGTGGGCAGCCGAGGCTGCCCACCGAATCGGGGTCAAACTTTTTCGACCTGGCCGAACTCGAGCTCGACCGGGGTGGATCGGCCAAAAATGGTGACCGACACACGCACGCGCGATTTTTCGTAGTTGACTTCTTCGACGGTGCCGTTGAAGTCCGTGAACGGGCCTTCCTTGACACGCACCATCTCGCCAACTTCGAACAGGGTCTTCGGGCGCGGCTTTTCGACGCCTTCCTGCATCTGCGACATGATCTTCTCGACTTCCTTCGGGGAAATCGGGGTCGGGCGGTTACGCGCACCGCCGACGAAACCGGTGACCTTCGCGGTGTTCTTCACGAGGTGCCACGTTTCGTCCGTCATTTCCATTTCCACCAGCACATAGCCGGGGAAGAAACGACGCTCGGTCACGGCCTTGTGGCCGCCCTTGACTTCGACCACTTCTTCGGTCGGAACCAGGATCTGACCGAATTTGTCCTGCATGCCAGCACGTTCGATGCGCTCCTGAAGCGCACGTTGCACGCTCTTCTCCATACCGGAGTAGGCGTGCACGACGTACCAACGCTTTCCGCTCGGGGATGCCGGAGTATCGCTCATATCATTTCCAACCCAGAATCGCCGAGAAAATCACCCATTCGATCGATTTGTCACTCAACCAGAGGAAAATCGCCATCACGAGCACGAAACCGAACACGACGAGTGTGGTTTGCGTTGCTTCCTTGCGGGTGGGCCAAACGACCTTCCGGACTTCCTTGTACGAATCCTTGGCAAAGGCGATGAGGCTCTTGCCAGGAGCGGACATCAGTCCGACGGCCACGCCGGCGATGATACCCACCGCCAACGCGGCACCGCGGACATACCACTGCTGATTGGCCAGCCAGAAGAAGCCCACGAATCCGGCCAAGACCAGCAATACGCCCAGGGCCAGCATCAGCTTATCGCCGGAGGTATTTACAGTTTCGACGGATGGATTCGCCATAACACCTTAAAACAAATGCCACGTAGGACACGTGGCTATTTTTTGGCAGGGGCAGAGGGAATCGAACCCCCAACCTTCGGTTTTGGAGACCGACGCTCTGCCAGTTGAGCTATACCCCTAAACCATGTTGGGGCCGGCTGTTGCCAGCCCCAAAACTGTCGATCAACGAATAACTGGCTTACTCGATGATCTTGGCGACGACGCCGGCGCCGACGGTACGGCCGCCTTCGCGGATTGCGAAGCGCAGACCTTCTTCCATCGCGATCGGAGCGATCAGCTTCACCGTGATCGACACGTTGTCGCCCGGCATCACCATTTCCTTGTCCTTCGGCAGCTCGATCGAGCCCGTCACGTCCGTCGTACGGAAGTAGAACTGCGGACGGTAGTTGTTGAAGAACGGCGTGTGACGGCCGCCTTCGTCCTTGCTCAGCACGTACACTTCAGCCGTGAAGTGCGTGTGCGGCGTGATCGAACCCGGCTTCGCCAGAACCTGGCCACGCTCCACGTCTTCACGCTTCGTGCCGCGCAGCAGGATACCAACGTTGTCGCCTGCCTGACCTTGGTCCAGCAGCTTGCGGAACATTTCAACGCCCGTGCAGGTCGTCTTCACCGTCGGCTTGATACCGACGATTTCGATTTCCTCGCCGACCTTCACGATGCCGCGCTCGACACGACCCGTCACCACCGTACCACGGCCCGAGATCGAGAACACGTCTTCCACCGGCATCAGGAACGCGCCGTCAACTGCACGCTCCGGCGTCGGGATGTACGTGTCCAGCGCATCGGCCAGGCTCATGATCGCCACTTCGCCCAGCTCGCCCGTGTCGCCTTCCAGCGCCAGCTTTGCCGAACCCTTCACGATCGGCGTGTCGTCGCCCGGGAAGTCGTACTTCGACAGGAGTTCGCGAACTTCCATCTCGACCAGCTCGAGCAGTTCTGCGTCGTCCACCATGTCGCACTTGTTCAGGAACACGATGATGTACGGAACGCCAACCTGGCGCGCCAGCAGGATGTGCTCACGCGTCTGCGGCATCGGGCCGTCAGCTGCCGAGCAAACCAGGATCGCGCCGTCCATCTGCGCTGCGCCCGTGATCATGTTCTTCACATAGTCAGCGTGGCCCGGGCAGTCGACGTGTGCGTAGTGGCGGTTGGCCGTTTCGTACTCGACGTGTGCCGTGTTGATCGTGATGCCGCGCGCCTTTTCTTCCGGTGCCGCGTCGATCTGGTCGTATGCCTTCGCTTCGCCGCCGAACTTCTTCGTCAGAACCGTCGTGATCGCTGCCGTCAGCGTCGTCTTGCCGTGGTCAACGTGACCAATCGTACCAACGTTCACGTGCGGCTTGGTCCGCTCGAATTTACCCTTGGCCATTTTCGACTCCCAAAAGGAATTTCACAGGTTGCGCCGCGCGCAAACAAGACACTGACTTTTTACTGCTGGTGCCCATGGGCAGGATCGAACTGCCGACCTCTCCCTTACCAAGGGAGTGCTCTACCACTGAGCCACATGGGCGTTTTACGCTTCAACTTAGCGGTCTGGAGCGGGTGAAGGGAATCGAACCCTCGTCGTAAGCTTGGAAGGCTTCTGCTCTACCATTGAGCTACACCCGCACGGGCCACTAACGATTCCTTACCGCTCACTGCGCTGATATCTTGGTGGAGGAGGTTGGATTCGAACCAACGTAGGCGTAAGCCAACAGATTTACAGTCTGCCCCCTTTAGCCACTCGGGCACCCCTCCGTAGAGAACTGACGATTATGGGGGTGCATCGCACTCGTGTCAAGCACATCCGGAAGATTATTTTCATTCTCTTCCTGACTCCTGCTTTACCACCGATCCCCGCGCCCGCCCGGCTAAGGCAAGCACGAGATGCTGCCGACCGGCGCCACATCTTCGTCAGACTCCGCCCTTAGCGCCGATCTGCATCTGCGCTAAAAACGAAAGACCGCCATGATACGACCTCTTTCGCACAATGCCAAGCGGGTAGAAGCAAAATTTCCGCAAATTTCGTGCCGGACGACTTCGCCGGCCCCGCCTGCGGCATTTTTCGGCGGCTTCGGCGCCCTGCCGCTTGCGGGAAATCGGGATTTCGCGCGTCCCGTCGCGCGGCTGCCCGCTCGAGCTCGCGGCTGTACCGTGCGCTGCGCTATCCGAACTTTCGGGTGTTTGGGCCCTGTAATGGCGCCATCGCGTCCGCGCGAGATGTGGGCCAACCTCCCCCGTCCCTGTCGACGCCGGTCGCCGGTCGCCGGTCGCCGGTCGCCGGTCGCCGGTCGCCG
>NZ_CAJPGH010000042.1:0-43021 GCF_905339605.1 Burkholderia sp. BCC1972
TCGCGAGCGGCGCCGGATGGCCGACCTGAAGGCGGCGTTCGCGATGGCGTGAGCGTGTGGCCGGGAGCGGAATCGCGCGGCAACGGCGCGGTCGCCACGCAGCGGGCGACGCGCTATAGTCGTGCGATGCCTGCCGCGGTGCTGCATGCCCGGCGGCCCGTTCACGCACGCACTCGCCCGATGACCGCCCATCCCGACGTTACCCTTCGCCTGACCGACACCGAGCAGCCGGCCGCACGAGATTTCATCAGCCGCAAGCTCGGCGAATTCAACCACGCGATGACGGGGCGCTCGGATGCGGCCGCGCTCGACGTGTACGTCACCGATCCCGCGACCGGCGAGATCATGGGCGGCCTGACGGGGCGCACGTCGCTCGGCCTCTTCTTCATCGATCTGTTCTACCTGCCCGAATCGCTGCGTGGAGGCGGCTTCGGCAGCCGGCTGCTGCGCGAGGCCGAAGCGGAGGCGAAACGACGCGGATGTGCGCGTGCGGTGCTCTACACGATCTCGTTCCAGGCGCCGGATTTCTACCGGAAGCAAGGCTACGAAGCATTCGGCGAAGTGCCGTGCGAGCCGGAAGGGACGTCACGCGTGTTCATGGTGAAGGTGCTGTAAACGCGATTCGCCGGCAATGGCGCAGCTTCCTGACACCTGCCGACACGCGGCGATGTCTCGCGGCTACCCATACCGCACGCTCACGGATTACCGCGTTGGCGTCGCCCGCGCGACGATCATGTCGTACAGCGCGCGGGCGGCCGGCGACAGCTGTGCGCTCTTGCGAGTGACGAGCACGAGCGTGCGCGACACCGACGGCTCGACGAGCTCGATCGTGCGGATCATCGGATAGGCATTCCTCTGGATCGCGAGCTTCGGCACGACGGCCGCGCCGAGCCCTTCGGCGACGAGCCCGAGCGCCGTCGAGCTGCGCTGCACTTCGTAGAACGAATGCAGCGACACGCCGCTCGTCTTCAATGCGCCTTCGAGCAGCCCGCGATTGCCGCTCACTTCGCCGGCGAAGATCAGCGGATGCGGCTGCAGCGCCGCCCAGCGAATGCGCCGCCGCTTCGCGAGCGGATGATCGTCGCGGCACACGAGCACGTAGGGATCGTGCGTAAGCGGCACGCTGACGAGTTCGGGATGCTGATCGCCGGCGATGCTGATGCCGAATTCGGCTTCACGCCGCAGCACGGCCTGCAGCACGGACGCCGACGCGTGATCGAGGATCTTCACGCGATCGTGCGGCCGGTGCCCGGAGAAGGCGCGCAGGATGCGCGGCAGGTACTGCACGCCGACCGTCGGCACGCACGCGATCGTGACGTCGCCGCGCTGGCTCAGGCCCGTCTCGCGGATTTCGGTCAGCGCGTCGGACAATTCGTTCAGCAGCCGGCGCGCTTGCGGCAGGAAGCGCCGGCCGATCTCGGTCAGCGTGGTGCGACGCGTGGTGCGCTCGACCAGCGCGACGCCGAGATAGGATTCGAGCTTGCGCAGCCGCTGCGTGATCGCCGTTTGCGTGACGTGCAGCGTGTCGGCCGCTTGCCTGAAGCTGCCGCCGTCCGCGATCGCGACGAAAGCCTGGACACCGAGCGTATCGATCTTCATCAGAATCTTGAATCAATCACGATATTAAATTCATTTTACTGAAGGCCGAGCGCGGTCGCAGAATGCGCTGCATCGGCGGCTGCCTGCCTCCCTCGCGGCACGCTTGCCGCCGCTGCCGACAAGGAGAACCTTCGTGACGACCCCACTTGATCAATACGCGAACCAGTACGTGCGGTTCGAGGACGAACGCACGCGGCCGGTGCGCGACCTGCTGGCCGCCGTGCCGAAGACGCCGATCCATACCGCGATCGACGTCGGCTGCGGGCCCGGCAATTCGACCGAGGCGCTGATCGAACGCGCGCCGGATGCGACGATCCACGGGATCGACGCATCGGCGGACATGATCGCGGCCGCGCGCAAGCGGCTGCCGGCGCTGCGTTTCGACATTGCCGATGTCACGACGTGGGACGATCCGGGCGGCTATGACCTGATCCTGTCGAACGCGGTGCTGCAATGGGTGCCCGCGCACGACACGCTGTTCCCGGCGCTCGTCGGCCGGCTCGCGCCCGGTGGCCATCTCGCGGTGCAGATGCCGGACAACCTCGACGAGCCCGCGCACCGCCTGATGCGCGAGGTCGCCGCAGCCGGGCCGTGGGCCGACAAGCTGAAAGGGGCGGCGCGTACCGAGCGATTCGATGCGCGGTACTACTACGCGCTGCTGTCGCCGCTGTGTTCGCGCGTGGACGTGTGGCGCACGACCTACTACCATCCGCTGCGCGGCGGTGCGGACGCGGTTGTCGAATGGTTCAAGGGCAGTGCGCTGCGGCCGTTCCTCGCCGCGCTCGACGACGCCGAACAGCGTGCGTTCCTCGTGCGCTATCGCGACGCGATCGCCGGGCCCGACGGTTATCCGGCACTCGACGACGGTACCGTGCTGTTGCCGTTCCCACGGCTGTTCATCGTCGCGACGCGGAAGTGATGCGGCAATGACGCGCCGGGCGGCGGCGCGTCAGCGCACCGGCCGCACC
Organism: Burkholderia sp. BCC1972; assembly: GCF_905339605.1. Taxonomy (NCBI): domain Bacteria; kingdom Pseudomonadati; phylum Pseudomonadota; class Betaproteobacteria; order Burkholderiales; family Burkholderiaceae; genus Burkholderia; species Burkholderia sp. BCC1972. The sequence continues at coordinate 2,568 of NZ_CAJPGH010000042.1, forward strand.
GATGCGGGGTCGACCGTGCGGCTCCGTGCGGTCTGCCCGTCGCGCAGGTCCTTGTACCAGAACAGCGCGACTTCCCCGGCGTTTTCGCCGTCGGCGTACAGGAAGCGGTCGTGTCCGCCGAGGGCGAAGCCCGCACGCGCATAGGTGGAGCAGGCCGCGACATTGTTCGCCTGCGTTTCCAGCCGCATGAAGCGGAATCCGTGGTTGCGCGCCCACGCTTCCGCTGCCGCCAGCAGGAATTGCCCGATACCGAGGCGCCGATGTTCCCGGTCGACGGCCAGCTCCGCGATTTCGGCCATGCCGTTCCAGCTCTCGGCGACCGCGACGAAGCCGGCGAACTGGCCGCCGGCGGTCGCGCGAAAGAGTGCCGTCCTGCCGGCCGCTTCGTCTGCCCAGCCGTCCGGATCGAACCCGTAGTCCTTGCGGCGCGCGGGCAGTGCACGCAGGTCGAGCAAATCCTGATACGGCGCATTCAGCTCCCATGCGATGTCGAACGAGAAGTCGCAACGGTCCAGTTCGTCGGCGGCAAGCGAGATCGCCGGTTCGATGCTGATGTGCTCGGCTTGGTCCATAGGTCGGTGTCCTGTTTTCGGCGGGATGCGTGGTGGTGTCCGTGATGCGATTGCCGGCGTCGTGATGTGCGCCGCATCGCGTGTGTTCGTGCTTCGTTTTTTTGCGCCCGCGCGGTTCGCCGCGTACGGGTCCGGCACGGACAGGCTGCTTGCGTGGCGGCGGAACGCGGTCGAGCGATGAACCGGACGGCCGCGCAAACGTGTGCGGGGTTCGCGCGCCGGCCGAGGCGCTCTTTCGACCGCCTGATTATGCTGGATTTCGGCGTGGGCCCCGTACTCGCTTCGCTGAGATGACGGCCGTCGATCACATGCGGATGAAAGAAGACAGGAAACCGAATCATTGTTTGCCGTTTGGCGCACGGCCCGCGTGCGGCGCGAGCATCGAGAACATCAACACGCTCGGGTTGCGCGATCTCGAGACGGTCGGCGTCGGTGCGTTCTACGAGGCTCTGTTCGTATAGCGCGTACCGCGCGGCGGGAAAAGCATTCGGGCGCAACGTGGCACGTCGCGCCCGAATGCGTGTCGGCCCCGAGCGAGCGGCCGGCGCCGTCTGGCGATGCCGTCAGATGTTGATCGTGACGGGGCCCGCAAGCGGCGTATAGCCGTCGTCGAACAGGTACCACGCATCGTACTGCCCCGACGCCAGCGTGCTGTTGGCCGTGGACGAGAACAGCAGCGAGCCGGTGCTCTTTGGCAGATATGCCCACGACTTGTAGCTGCCCTTGGTCGGCTGTGCGCCATGCGCAAAGATGCCCACCCAGTTCTTCGGGCTGTGGTTCCACGGCGGCGCGACGTAGTCGAACCGCAGCGTGCCGAACGTCGAGCCTTGCGACGCGAGCGACGCGACGAACTTCCTGCCGGTATTGCCGATCGCCGAATCCGTGAGCAGGGCGCCGGATTGCGTCTGCACGCAACCGGCCACCCGGCGCAGGAAGTTCGGATCGTTCGCGTCGCGGATGCTGGCGTCATACCAGCCGCCGTCGCCGTACCACGTGACGGCCTGTGTCGCACCGGCGGCGACGGTGAACGACTGCTTCGTGTTCATCCCGTAGGCGTTGTCGGTGAGCTGGAACGTGGTCGCACTGGCGCCGGCTGAGTTGTCGAGCGTGATCTGCACGTTGCCGTTCGCCACGTCGTAGCACAGGCTGATTTCGGCGGTCGATCCGGTGTTGCGGGACGAACCGATGCTGCCGCGGAACGTCTGCAGGAACCCATTCGGGCCGTAGACCGAATAGTCGTAGCTGCCGCCGGAAGTCAGCGCGAGCGCATCCGACAGGTTCGCGCACTGGCTTGCGTTGGCCGCGATCGTGTAATGCCGGGGGATCGTGCTCGTGCCGTCGACCCACGCCTGCAGGTGCACGCCGGCGGTGCCGGTGTTGGTCATCGTCAGCGACAGCGCGTTGCCTGCGCGGTTGACCTTGCCTTGCACGAAGAACTCGTAGGGCAGGCGGCAGGCGGTGCTGCGGCCGGCGGTCTGCGCCGGCACCGCGGTGGTGGTCGGGTAGGGGATCAGGACGGCCGGGCCATTCGGGTTCATGTTGCTCGCCGGCGGCTGGATCGCGGGCACGGTCTGGTCGGCGTTCGAGAAATCGAAGGCCGACGTCAGGTCGCCGCATACCGCGCGTCGCCACGGCGAGATATTGGTTTCCTGAAACCCGAACCGCGCTTCCAGGAACCGGACCACCGACGTGTGATCGAAGACCTGCGAATTCACCTTGCCGCCCTTCGACCACGGCGAGATCACGAACATCGGCACGCGCGGGCCGAGCCCGATCGGTACGTCGCCGCTGGCCGAGCCGTCCGATGCGCTGCCGCTGCCGGCGACGAATTCCGCGGCCGTCGAGACGGTCGACTTCCCGGTGCCGGCCGCGGCGCTGGCCGGGACGGCGGGCGGCACGTGATCGAACAGGCCGTCGTTCTCGTCGTACATCACGAGCAAGACCGTGCTGGCCCAGACCTTCGGATTCGAGGTCAGCGCATTCAGCACGTTGCTCACGTACCATTCGCCGCCGCTCGCGGCCCACGACGGATGCTCGCAGTACGCGTAAGGCGCGGCGATCCACGACACCTGCGGCAAGGTGTCGTTCGCGACATCGGCCTGCAGCTGGCTGAACAGGTTCGTGTCGTATTCCTTGCCGCCGCCGCTCGGGTCGATCTGCGTACCGTTGATCGCGGGCGCGAGCGGATCGTTGGCGCCGAGGTTCTGATATTGCTTGAAGTTGAGAACGATGTTGTCGCCGTAGTTGCCGTTCCACCAGAGCGTGCTGCCGGTGCTGTTGGAATTGCCGTAAGCGTGGCCGGCATCCAGGCCGTTGCCCTTGTCCTGGTAGAACTTCCACGTGACGCCGGCCGCGTTCAGCCGTTCCGGCAAGGTCGTCCAGCCAGTGCCGGTCATCGTGTTGTCCGTGTATGGCGAATAGCCCGGCACGTTGCCGCAGCAGCCGGTCCACAGATACAGCCGGTTCGGGTCGGTCGGGCCGAGCATCGAGCAGTGGTAGTCGTCGCACACCGTGAACGCGCTCGCCAGTGCGTAGTAGAACGGGATGTCGTTCTGCGTGAAGTAGTACATCGTGCCGCTGGTCTTCGCGCCGGTCCAGTTGTCGTAGCGGCCGTTGTTCCAGGCGCTGTGCGTGGTGCCCCAGTCGTGAGGGAGGTCGCCGTAGTAGGTGTCGCCGTTCGCCGTGCCGAAGGGCGGGGACGGGTTGAACGGAAACACGTAGGACAGCAGCCAGGGCTGGCGCCACACCGGATACCCGCTCGAAATCACGACCGGCCGCGGATCGCCGAAGCCGCGTGCGCCGCCCAGCGTGCCGAGATAGTGATCGAATGAACGGTTTTCCTGCATCAGGATCACGACGTGCTTCACGTCCTGGATCGTACCGGTAACGGTGGCCGCCGGAATGGCCTGGGCGCGCGCGATGCTTTCGGGCAGCATGCCCGTGATCGCGGTCGCACCGGCGAGCTTCAACGCATCGGCGAGGAACTGACGTCGTGTTGTGGGTTTGTTTTGCATGATCGCTCTCTGTCTTGGATGGCTGGCCTCGCGGCCTGCGTCGGTCAGTGGCACGCGCTCGCGCAGTGCAGGACGGGCGTGGACGCTGAACCCGGTGCGGCCGCGCGCGCGGCAGCCACATGGGCTGCCGTGCCCGAGTCGCCGTCGCCGCACGCGGCCAGCGTGCACAGGAGCGTGATCATGAAAATGCCGCGCAAGCGCAGAAAGCGGCTTTCCGGCTGACGCGAATTGACGACATGCTTGCGATTCGATTCGAATCGGATTCCTGATTGATCGAGATTGTTGCTGCATGCTCCGTATTTCATTACCCCTCCAGACATGAAAATGAACAGCAGAGAATATCGCCCGAATCAGAACAACTTCATGACAGGCCACCCGCGCGTGCCTGCCACTTGAAAAAGCTTCGAGTCGGGATGGGTTGCGACCGGATGCGTGACGTCATCCAGCAGCGGCACGTCGTTGATCGAATCGCTGTAGAAGTCAGTGCATTCGAAATCGGACGAGGCGTAGCCGAGCGACGCCAGCCATGCGGCCGTGCGCACGATCTTCCCTTCGCGGAAGCTCGGCGCGCCCGTGCTGCGCCCGGTAAATGCGCCGCCTGGCGTGCCGTCGTCGGTATCGAGCTCGATACCGAGCAGGTGCTCTATACCGAATTCGGCCGCGCGACGAAGACGTTGGTCGTCGTCACGATACAGCAGAGATCGGCGTTCTCGCGATGCCGGTCGACCAGCTCGCGCGACTGGGGCGTGATCGCCGGACGGGTCACCTAGTCCATGAACCGCGCATGCCAGCGTTCGAGCATCTTGCGCGGATAGCGGGTGAGCGGCGCGAGCGCCACGCCGGCCAGCACGATTGGCGGCGACGCGATCGTCTTGGTCGCCTCGTAGCCGAGCCCGTCGAGCAGCATCATCGCGACGCGGGTGGTGGCCGCGATGTCGCTCCAGACGACATCGCCGATGTCGATCACCTGCGGCGAATCGAAGGCGGCCGCGCGGCGCGGTCAGGTCAGCGCGAGATGGCTGGTGGCGCGGCGCCGTCGTGCGCGCCGCCGGAAGGAAAGGCCGTGGTCGCCGAACCCCACGCGGCGAGTTCGCGTTTGGTCCGCACGCCGAGCTTCGCGAACGCGCGCTTCACGTACGACTCGGCCGACGCGACGCGCACGCCGAGAATCCCGGCGGTTTCCGGCACGGTCTTGCCGGAGATCAGGTGCTTGCAGGTTTCGTATTCGCGCTTTGACAGCTTCACGCCGTCGGCGGCGATGCGCGCATCGAACTGAGCGAGCGGGTGGACTTCGAGCGTCGGGTGCGCGACGCGCCGCACGGCAGTCGTCGACGCATGCAGTTCGAGCAGCGGAAACAGCACGTCGCTGATGCTGCGGAAGCGGTTCATCTCGGTGAGCGTGAACGGCGGCCGGTCGCGGCCGCGCTCCAGTGCGATCGAGTGCTGCGAATAACGCGTGCCGCGCGCGAGCACGCATTCATGGCCGATATGCACGTCGTCGAACAGCCGCTGGCGGAATTCGCCGGGCGGGATCGCCGCGATGTCGCGCACGACGAGCATCGTGCCCGTCTTGCCGCGCAGGCCGGCGAACAGCGGGTCGCTGTCGAGAAAGCGCTCGTAGTAGAGCGTCATCACGTCGGAGATTTCGGTGGATTCGGTGCCGATGCCGCTGCTACCGATCCATTCGCATCGGTAGCCGGTGGGCATCGTGCCGTCGACGCGCGAGCGTTCGACGTGCGCGACGTCGAGCGGCACCACGTCGTTCAGCAGTTGCGCGAGGCGCGGCACGAAGTGCGGCGTGCCGACCGTCTCGATCAGTTCGCCCAGCGCCTTGAACGACACGTTGAAGCGGTCGTTGTCGCGGTGGAAGGGGGTCACGTTGAGCGGCATGCGGTTCCCCGGTGAAAAGCGGCGCGATTGTAGCGTTTCGGGCCGAAAACGTCATTAGGGGGAAATACTGTCGGTTGTATGAATGGGAGTGCGGCAGGCCACCGCTGGCAGGCAACGGGGCACGACGTGACTCAGGGGGCTTGGTGCCGTGAGTGCGCAAACCAGCGTCTGAGTGACGCGTTGCGCGACCCGGAAGGACTGTCGCGATTGACGGTGACGGCACTATCACGCGGAGGGCAGTGCCTTGCCACGGACTATACCGGAATGGCGGGCAGATACTTGTTCCGCTGCGGCAAGGGGCACGAGTGGCAGACGAAAGGCTAAGACGTCGTACTCAACGGGCACTGGTGCATGCGACCCGCACGCTGATCAGGGACATCCTGTCGCCGGGCGCAGGCGTATTCCGCGACGGGTTCACGCGGTTCTGACACGGCACACGGGCAGCAGTAAAGCAGAGCGACGGCGGCACACGCGTGCCGCCCCTGCGGCGCTCATGCGTCGATGCGTTCGACCTTGCCGACGAGCAACCCGTACGACAGGCTGCCTGCGAGCGCCATCGCGGCGATGTAGGTGATCGCGCGCGAGAAGTCCGCGCCGTCGACCAGCAGCCCGATCACGATCGGCGTCGCGATCGCGGACAGGTTGCCGATCAGGTTGAACACACCGCCCGTGAGGCCCAGCAGCCGCGCGGGCGCGAGCCCCGACACGAGCGACCACGTGATGGACGCGAAGCCGTTGCCGAAGAACGCGATCGTCATGAACGCGATCACCCAGCCGGTGGACGTCACGTAGTTCGCGCCGATGATGCAGGTCGAGATCAGCAGCCCCGAGATGATCGGCAGCTTGCGCGCGAAGCCCTGCGAGGCGCCGCGGCGCATCAGCCAGTCCGACAGCACGCCCGAGCACAGCACGCCGACGAACGCGGCGAGGAACGGCAGCGACGCGAGGAAGCCCGACTTGATGAAATCCATCCCGCGATACTTGACGAGGTAGGTCGGGAACCACGTGAGGAAGAACCACAGCGTCGAGTTCAGTGCGAACTGGCCGAGGTAGATGCCCCACAGCTTGCGCCGGCCGAGCACGACGCCGAGGTCGCGCCACGTCGACGGCGCGCGTTCGCTGCGCGCCGCGACACGGTCCTCGAGATCGACGAGGCCGCCGCCGTCGCGGATCAGCGCGATCTCGGCCGCGTTGACGCCGCGAAACGCGCGCGGCTCGCGATACACCGCATACCAGACCGCGGCCCACGCGATGCCGGCGAGGCCCGTCGCGACGAACACCATGTGCCAGCCGAGATGCACCTGCAGCCACGCGAGCACCGGCGTGAGGAACGCGAGGCCGACGAACTGGCCCGACGTGTAGCCGCCGATCGCGCTTGCGCGTTCGCGGGTCGGGAACCACGTCGTGACCACGCGGTTGTTGATCGGGTAGGCCGGCGCTTCCAGCGCACCGACCGCGAGACGCAGCACGATCAGCCCGACGAACGAGCCCGCGAAGCCGAGCAACAGCGTCGCGGCCGACCACAGTGCGAGTGCGCCCGCATACAGCACGCGCGGCGACACCTTGTCGACGAGCCAGCCGCCCGGGATCTGCATCAGCGCATAGGTCCAGCCGAATGCGGAGAACACGAGGCCCGCGCGGACGGGATCGATGTTCAGTTCCTTGAACAGCGCGGGCGCGGCGATCGACAGGTTGCTGCGGTCGAGATAGTTGATCACGACCGTGACGAACAGCAGCGCGAGAATCAGCAGGCGCTTGCGGCTCGGTGGCGTGGTCGCGGCCGGGCGGACGGCGGATTCGGGGGCGGTACGGTCGTGCGCGGTCGAGCGCTCGGGCAGGTTCGCGTGGGTGCGTGACGCGGATTGGGCCACGGTTGTCTCCTGTGTTCTGTGCCTGGCCGGCGCCCGCGAGCGGAGCGGCCGAATCGAAGGGCGTTGGGGCGAACGTTAGAGCCGTGAGGTGACGTGCGTCAACATTTGAACAGGCATCCCTATTAATGGGACGCCGAGCGTTCAATATGTGGGAGAGGCGGCACGCGAGCCGCGTCGTGCCTCAGTTGGCCATCGCTTCCTTCGCGCTGACCCAGCCTTGCACGACACCGGCGTGCGGATTGCGATACTGCACCTTCAGCCATTGGAAATCGGCGCTCGTGTCGATCAGTTCGACCGTGTCGCCCGCGACGACGTAGCGGCGCGCGGGCGCATCGGTCATCGCGTCGTGCATCGGCAGGCGTGCCGGGCGCACCTTGAACGTGACGGTGCCGCCGCCGTACGCGTCGGGGCGGCGCGACACGCGCTTGCCATGTGCGTCGTAAGTCAGCAGCATCGACGACGGGCCGGAATCGCCGTCGAGCAGGTCGCGCAAGTCGTCCGGTATCGCCTCGCTGGACTGGTACAGGTACATCTTGCCGCCGGCATCGAAGCGGTACGCGTCGGTGTACCAGATCGGGCCGCCGCGGCACGCGCTGTACAGCGTGCGCTCGTTCGGCTTCGCCGCCACGTTGACCAGGTCGTCGCAGTTGCCATGCGGCATGTTGCTCGCTGGCATGCGCAGCGGTTCGAACCGCTGGCGTGCGACGTCGTACAGGTAGATGCCGTAGCTGTCGTTGACCATGCCGAGCGTTGCGTGCATGGCGAGATCGCGGTGGCCGTCGAAGTTGTAGTCGTCGGTCGCGAGGTGATAGTGGCCTTCCTCGTCGGCGGCCGTGACGTCGAGCGTCTGCGTCTTCCCGCTCGGCAGGAAGCGGACCGTGACGTGTGCGCTGTCGGCGCGCTCGACACGGGCCGTGACGGTGTCGTCGACCTTGAACGTGAGCAGCGGCTTGGCTGCCTGCGCGGCGGGGAAGATCGATACGCTCGCGGCGAGCAGCAGCGCCGCGAGGCGGGGGAGCGGGTGGAGTCGAAGGGAGCGTGTCATTGTCGCGTCGGGAGCGACCGTCGTCGATGAGGATGGATCAGACGGGCCCGGCCCGGTTTCCAAATGCGGAAATTCTATGCGAGCGTGCGTGCCGGGCGCCGCCGGGTAGCCACGATACCAGTACCGATACTCGCCTTGTTGCGGATCCTCGCGAACGCAAGAATGCCCGTTCCGATCCTGCTCACTGGTGAGTTGCTCAATGAAAATGAAAACATTCGAAGCCGGTTTCGCCCTCTGTGCAGTGCTGATCGCCGTCGGCACGGCGCGCGCCGCGGGCTTCTCGATCGATAGCGCGGAACTGGCCGGTCGCACGTTCGCTGATGCACAGGTGTCCGACAGTTTCGGGTGTCACGGCAACAACGTTTCGCCGTCCATCCAATGGCGCGGTGAGCCCGAGGGGACGCAAAGCTACCTGCTGACGATGTTCGATGCCGACGCACCGACCGGATCGGGGTTCTGGCATTGGGTCGTTGCCAACATACCGGTGTCGGCTCACGGCATCGCGCTCGGTGCGGGCAATGATACTTCCCGGCTGCCGGCGGGCGCCGTCCTGATGAAGAACGACACAGGCCACGCCGGCTATCTTGGTCCGTGCCCGCCGCAGGGCGACACACATCGCTACGTCATCACGCTGACCGCGCTCAAGGTGGCGAAGCTGCCGGTCGAGCGTGACGCGACGCCGGCGGTCGTCGGCTTCGCCGCGCACGATCATCAGCTTGCAAAAGCGACGATGATCGTTCGAATGAGCCGTTAGCCGCCCGTGCTGTCGTCGCGAAACCCGCTCTTGCCGACGAAGATCTCCTTCAGCGCGGCGCGCAGCTTGACCGGATCGTACTGGCCCGGCGCGAGATGGATCACGTAGCGCGTCTGGCCGTCGAGCCGCGCGGCAACGGCGGGCTCGAGCTCGACGTCGATCATGGTGTCCGTGAGGCGTACAGACAGATCCTTGACGCTCGTATTGATCTGGTCGTGCACCATCACTTCGATCAGCGCGTCCTCAGGGAAGCGCAACAGCGAGAAGCAATAGTTCTGCTCCGCATCGTGAAAATAGATGTTGGCGAAGCTTTCGTCGTCGTCGAGATCGGACGTCGCCGCGCCGACGGTGGCGTGAAGTTCCATGAATGTGGATTCCTGCGTAAGAGAGTAGGAGTTATCGGTTTGAATGGAGGGCCGTTTCGATCGCGGCTGCCGCTCCCGGTGCCACGTCGGTGTCGCACGACGCATCGGCATCGCGTGCCTTCAGCCACAGCCCGAATTCGCGCATCACGTCGACGACGGGCCGCAGCCGGTCGCCGTCGGCGGTCAGCTCGTACTCGACCCGCACCGGCACTTCCGGATACACGGTTCGCAATACGAGCCCCGCGTCTTCCAGCGCGCGCAGGTCGAGCGTCAGCATGCGCTGCGAGATGCCCGGCATGTCGCGGCGCAGGTCGCTGAAGCGTCGCGGCCCGTCGAGCAGATACGACACCAGCAGCAGCCGCCAGCGGCCGCCGAGCAGGCGCATCGCTTCTTCGACGGAACATCCTGTCGCACTCGTTTTCATCGTGCTCGATCCTGGTCGGTAAATTTTTTGTGACTACGGCACAAACGACTGCCGTCTTCTCAGCCGTGTGCCGATGCGAGATATTAGCGCCCGCGTCGCGGCGAATCGATACATGGACAACTCACGAAGGAAACACATGAAGCTCTATCACGCTCCCGGCAGCTGTTCGCAGGCGATCTGCATCGTGCTGCGCGAAGGCGGCATCGACGCGGAGATCGTCAAGGTCGACGCGCGCAAGCATGTCGTCGAAGACGGCCGCAACTACTACGACGTGACCGAACTCGGCTACGTGCCGCTGCTCGAACTCGACGATGGCACGGTGCTGCGCGAAGGGCCGGTGATCGCGCAGTATCTCGCGGACCAGCGCCCGGAAGCCGCGCTCGCGCCGGCCTACGGCACGCTCGCGCGCTACCGGCTGATGGAATGGCTCAACTTCCTCGGCACCGAGATCCACAAGGGTTTCATCCCGCTGCTGTATGCCGTGCAGGCGGGGAAGTACGTCGACCCGGCGAGAACGAAGCTCGACAGCCGCTTCGCATGGATCGACCGCCAGCTCGACGGCCGGACGTTCCTGACGGGCGATACGTTCACGGTCGCCGACGCGTATCTGTTCGCGCTCACCGGGTGGGGCAAGGCCGACTGGATGCGCTCGGTGTACCACGCGGATATCGACCTGACCCGGTACGGGCACCTGCATGCGTGGTACGAGCGGGTGCGCGCGCGGCCGGCGGTGCGGGCCGTGCTGGAGGTGGACGAGCGACTGGCATAGCGATCCACCATCATTTCGACAATACTTGAAATATCGAAATGATGGCGCTATCCTTCGCGCCATGGACTCCAATCTCGTCGTGCGCGCCCTGGGCGCGCTTGCTCATGAAGCGCGCCTGGCCATCTTTCGCGCGCTGGTCGTTGCCGGGCCGCAAGGACTGCCGGCCGGCGCGATCGCGCAGCAGATCGGGCTGTCGCCCTCGAGCCTGTCGTTCCATCTGAAGGATCTGTCGCATGCGGATCTGGTCACCGCGCGCCAGGACGGCAGGTTCATCTATTACGCGGCGAATTTCGAATCGATGAGCGGCCTCGTCGGGTTCCTGACCGAGAACTGCTGCGCCGGCGCGGCCTGCGGCGTGCCGGCGGCGCCCGCCTGCTGCGGGGATCGCACATGACCGGCTCGAACGCGGCCCCGTCGCAGGCGTTGGCAGTCAAGCCCGCCATCGGATTCTTCGAGCGCTACCTGACCGTCTGGGTGGCGCTTTGCATCGTGCTCGGCATCGCGCTGGGCCTGGCGCAGCCGGGGCTTTTCCAGCGCATCGGACGCATGGAATACGCCCAGGTCAACCTGCCCGTCGGGCTGTTGATCTGGGTGATGATCGTGCCGATGCTCGTCAAGGTCGACTTCGGTGCGTTGCATGAGGTTCGGCAGCACGTGCGGGGGATCGGCGTCACGCTCGTCGTGAACTGGCTCGTCAAGCCGTTTTCGATGGCGTTGCTCGGCTGGTTGTTCATCCGGCAGCTATTCGCGCCGATGCTGCCGGCCGACCAGATCGACAGCTATATCGCCGGCCTGATCCTGCTGGCCGCCGCACCGTGCACGGCGATGGTGTTTGTGTGGAGCCGGCTGACGGGCGGCGATCCGCTGTTCACGCTGTCGCAGGTCGCGCTGAACGACAGCATCATGGTGATCGCGTTCGCGCCGCTGGTCGGGCTGTTGCTGGGGATGTCCGCCATCACGGTGCCGTGGGCGACGCTGCTCACGTCGGTCGTGCTCTACATCGTCATCCCGGTGATCCTCGCGCAAGCGTGGCGCAGGCTGTTGCTCGCCAACGGGCAGGCGGCGTTCGACCGCGCGATGGCGAAGATCGGCCCCTGGTCCATCGCCGCGCTGCTGGCCACGCTGGTGCTGCTGTTCGCGTTCCAGGGCGAGGCGATCCTCAAGCAACCGCTGGTGATCGCGCTGCTCGCGGTGCCGATCCTGATCCAGGTGTTCTTCAACGCGGCGCTCGCCTACGGGCTCAATCGCGTCGTCGGCGAGAAGCACTGCATCGCATGCCCGTCGGCGTTGATCGGCGCATCCAACTTTTTCGAACTGGCCGTGGCGGCGGCCATCAGCCTGTTCGGTTTCCACTCCGGTGCAGCGCTCGCGACCGTCGTCGGCGTGCTCATCGAGGTGCCGGTCATGCTGCTCGTCGTGCGCGTCGTCAACCGTTCGAAGGGCTGGTACGAGCGCGCGTGACATCATTCAGGAATCCGGAAATGACCGACATCACGATCTATCACAACCCCGATTGCGGCACGTCGCGCAACACGCTGGCGATGATCCGCAACAGCGGCGTCGAGCCGCGCGTCGTGCTTTATCTGGAAACGCCGCCGGGCGAAGCGGAACTGCGCGCGCTGATCGCGGCGATGGGCATTCCCGTTCGCGACGTGCTGCGTCGCAAGGGGACACCCTATGAAGCGCTCGATCTCGACAATCCGAGATGGAGCGACGCCGATCTGATCGGCTTCATGGTCGCCCACCCGCTCCTGATCAATCGCCCGATCGTCGTCACGCCGCTCGGCACGCGGCTGTGCCGCCCGTCCGAGCAGGTGCTCGATATCCTGCCCGATCCGCAGAAGGGGCCGTTTGCGAAGGAAGACGGCGAAATCGTGATCGATGCGGAGGGCAAGCGTGTCTGACCGCCTGAACGACCTGCCGCAACTCGATGCCACGCTCTTTCGCGTACCGGACGCGAGCCGGCTGCAGCCCGCGCTTCCGTCCACGCATCCGCCTCGCATCGTGCTGCTCTACGGATCATTGCGCGTGCGTTCGTTCAGCCGGCTGCTGGTCGAGGAGGCGGCGCGGTTGCTGACGGCCATGGGCGCCGACGTCCGGATCTTCAATCCGTCCGGATTGCCGTTGCCCGACGATGCCCCCGAGCACCATCCGAAAGTGGCGGAGTTGCGCGAACTCGTGCAATGGTCGGAGGGCATGGTGTGGTGCTCCCCCGAGCGGCACGGCGCGATGACCGGCGTGATGAAATCGCAGATCGACTGGATCCCGTTGTCGGTCGGCGCGGTACGGCCGACGCAGGGCAAGACGCTCGCGGTCATGCAGGTCAGCGGCGGCTCGCAATCGTTCAACGCGGTCAACCAGATGCGTGTGCTCGGGCGCTGGATGCGCATGCTGACCATTCCGAACCAGTCGTCCGTCGCGAAGGCGTTCATGGAATTCGGCGACGACGACCGGATGAAGCCGTCCGCGTATTTCGACCGGGTCGTCGACGTCATGGAGGAACTGGTCAAATTCACGCTGCTGACGCGCGACGTCGGCGCGTACCTGACGGACCGGTACAGCGAGCGCAAGGAAAGCGCCGAACAACTGTCGCAGCGAGTGAACCAGGCGCGCATCTGAATCGCCCGCGGGTACGCGGCGCGGCGGGACATCGTTCGCGCCGGGCCGGCGGGCGTGTGCCGGGTGAGCCAGCTCAGCGCCCCAGCGTCAGGACCAGATACCCCGCATAACCCGCGCCGTTCGCGAGCAACGCCCAGATCGCGAGCCCGCGGGTGCGCGCATTGAAGCGCAGCCACGCGGCCGCCGCGAGCGTGATGATCACGCCGGTCAGCACTTCGGGGCGCGGCTCCCACGGCGTCAGCATGATGCCGATCGCCGGCAGCAGCGTGCCCTGGAACACCATCGCGCCGGTGATGTTGCCGAACGCGAGCGTGTCCTTCTTGCGGCGGATCCACAGCACGCTGTTGACCTTCTCCGGCAACTCCGTCGCGATCGGCACGATGATCAGCGACAGCAGCAGCGCCGAGATACCGAGCGCGTGCGACACGCCTTCCACGCCGTGAATGAAGCCCTTCGCGCCGCCGACCAGCAGCGCGAGGCCGATCAGCAACTGCAGCACGATCGTCGCGAGATGGGTCGGCAGGCCGAGACGCGACAGGAACATCGCATGCGGTGCTTCGGTGCCGTGCCCGGCATCGACGAGCCGGGTCGACGCGCGGAACGTCAGCACGACGTACATCACGTAGAGCCCGACCAGCATCGCGGCGAGCAGGGCGCGCACGGCCCAGTTGTGATGCGGGACGAACATCGCCGCGGTGGCCAGCGAGAACGCGGCGAGGAAGGTGTTCATGTCGCGCACGAAGCCCGTGCGTTCGGGCGCGATCGTGCCGCGCAACCCGCGCGAGCGGATCACGGCGAGCGTCATCAGGAACGTGGTGAGCGTCGCGAGCATCAGCGGTGCGCCGAGAATCGCGCCGACACCGATTTCCTCGTTCACGGCCTGGTTCGCCGTGCCGCCGGCCAGGGCGAGCAGCGGCACCATCGTTTCGGGCAGCGCCGTGCCGACGGCCGCGAACAGCGAACCGGTGACGCCCTCGGAAATCTTCAGGCGTTCGCCGAGGTGTTCGAGCGCATTGGTGAAGACTTCGGCCGAGATGAGGATGACGATCAGCATGAACGCCAGTTCGAGGAACATGAAGGTCATGCGGCACCTCCGCAGGCACGTGCCCGGCGGGCAGGGGAGCGCGGGGAGAAGACGGTGGGGAACATGGGGACTCCGTGGTCGGACGCTGACGAACCATGGCGCATCCGCCGACGTCCGACCAGGAACGACGCGATGCGCCCATGGTCTCGCCAAGCCGATCAGGCCGAACGCGCCACGGCCACAGGCCGAGTGTGTTGACGCGTTCGCTTTCCGGGGACGGAAAGCAGGCTACTCCCCAAAGACGAAGTGCAGTCTAGTCGAGCGGATTTCTTTCGGCAAGCCTTCATCTCAAAAAATATACCCCTCTACCCTATAGGGAAACCTTCCTGGAGATATACTCCCCTCCCCTATACAGGAGCCATCGATGAGTCATACCGTCCGCGACAAACAGAAGCTGCTGAACCGCGTGCGTCGGATCAAGGGCCAGGTCGAAGCGATCGAGCGCGCGCTCGGCGAGGAGCGCGGCTGCAACGAAGTCCTGCAATTGATCACGAGTTGCCGCGGCGCGATGAACGGGCTGCTGGCCGTCGTGCTGGAAGATCACATTCGCGAACATCTGGTCGATGCGCATGGTCCTGACGCACATGAAGGCAGCGCGACCGAGCAGCTGATCGACGTGGTGCACAGCTATTTCAAGTAATCGGAGCGGCGCATGAACACTTTCCGGGATGACGCGTTCGGCGCGGGGCATGATCACATCTTCCTCGGTGCTGCGCATGAGCAGAACGAACGGAGAACGTGGATGGTCATCGGCCTGTGCTCGGCGATGATGGTCGCCGAAATCGTCGGCGGCACGCTGTTCGGGTCGCTGGCGCTGGTCGCGGACGGGCTGCACATGTCGACGCATGCGGGCGCGATGCTGATCGCGGCGCTGGCCTATACCTACGCGCGCCGGCATGCGGACGATCCGCGCTTCGTGTTCGGCACCGGCAAGCTCGGCGACCTGGCCGGGTTCACGAGCGCGATCGTGCTCGCGATGATCGCGCTGCTGATCGGCTATGAGGCGATCGCGCGTCTTCTGTCTCCGGTGCCCATTCATTTCGGCGAAGCGATTCCGATCGCGGTGGCGGGGCTCGCAGTCAACCTGGCCAGCGTGTGGCTGCTGAGCGGCGACCACCATCACGGGCACGGTCACGGCCATCATCATGCGCACGACCACGACCACGACCACGACCACGACCACGACGACGCGCATCACGCGCACCACGACCACGGTTCGCACGCGGCGGCGCATCGCGACCACAACATCCGGTCGGCCTACATTCACGTGATCGCCGACGCGGCCGTGTCGGTGCTCGCGATCGTCGGTCTGCTGCTCGCGCGGGCGTTCGGCTGGGTGTGGATGGATCCGCTGGCGGGCATCGTCGGCGCGCTGGTGATCGCCAACTGGGCCTACGGTCTGATGCGCGACACGAGCGGCATCCTGCTCGACGTCAACGTCGATCGCAAGCTGACGGACAACGTCCGTCGCGCGATCGAGGCGCTCGGCGACAAGGTCAACGATCTCCACGTGTGGCGCGTCGGCCCCGGGCACATGAGTGCGATCGTGTCGGTCGAAACCGGCGACGCCACGCGCGATGCGCGTTTCTACCATGCGCTCGTCGCGGGCTTCGACGGCATGTCTCACGTGACCGTCGAAGTGATGACGCCCGCGAAGGCGGCCTGATCGTGGCCGTGAAATCTCCGTGTATCGAGCTGTGCGCGTTCGACGGCCGGACGGGCTTTTGTGTCGGCTGCCTGCGCACGCGCGACGAGGCGCGCGACTGGAAGAAGATGACCGACCATCGCCGGCACCAGGTACTGAACGACCGTACGCGCCGGCAGGCCAAGATTCGGCGCGAGACGGCCGACTAGAGCGGACGCATGACCCCCGAAGCCTGCGAGCCGGTCACGGGCCTGCGGTAGCATCACAGGCATTCAACGTCGGGATTCCTGACCGGGAGCCGCCCATGCAGACCGAATCGTCGTCCGGCATTCTTCGCCAGATTCCGCGCAGCGTCTGGGTGCTGGGCTGCGTGAGCCTGTTGATGGACGTGTCGTCGGAGATCATCCACAGCCTGTTGCCGATGTTCCTGATGGCGGGGCTCGGTGCGAGCGCGACGACGATCGGCCTGATCGAAGGGATCGCCGAGGCGACGTCGCCGGTCGTCAAGGTGTTCTCCGGCACGCTGAGCGACTACCTGCGCAATCGCAAGTGGCTGGCGGTCGCCGGCTACGGGCTCGGCGCGCTGAGCAAGCCGCTGTTCGCGATCGCGCCGACGATCGGCGTCGTGGTGACGGCGCGGATCGTCGACCGCATCGGCAAGGGGATTCGCGGCGCGCCGCGCGACGCGCTGGTGGCCGACGTCACGCCGGTCCACCTGCGCGGCGCCGCCTACGGGCTGCGGCAGTCGCTCGATACGGTGGGCGCATTCCTCGGGCCGTTGCTGGCCGTCGTCATCATGCTGGCCTGGCGCGACGATTTCCGCCTCGCGTTCTGGCTGGCCGTGATTCCCGGCGTGCTGGCCGTGGCGCTGCTCGCGTTGGGTATCGACGAGCCGGCGCGCGCGCCGGGCGAGGCGCGCGTCAACCCGATCCGCCGCGAGGTCGTCGCGCAACTCGGCGCCCGCTACTGGTGGGTCGTCGCGATCGGTGCCGTGTTCGCGCTGGCCCGCTTCAGCGAGGCGTTCCTGGTGCTGCGAGCGATGGGCAGCGGCGTGCCCGTTGCGCTCGTGCCGCTCGTGATGGTGGCGATGAACGTCGTGTACGCGGTGTCGGCTTACCCGTTCGGCAAGCTCGCCGACACGACGAGCCACACGAAGCTGATGGTGGCCGGGCTCGTCATGCTGATCGCCGCCGATATCGTGCTTGCACACGGCACGCACTGGGGCACCGTGCTCGTCGGCGTCGCGTTGTGGGGACTCCACATGGGGATGACGCAGGGGCTGCTCGCGACGATGGTTGCGCATGCCGCGTCGGCCGAGTTGCGAGGGACGGCGTTCGGCGTGTTCAACCTGCTCAGCGGCGCCGTGACGCTCGTGTCGAGCGTCGTCGCGGGCGCCTTGTGGGACCGGGCAGGCGCCGCCGCCACGTTCTACGCAGGGGCCGTGTTCAGTGCCGCGACCATCGCGCTGCTCGCCTGCATTCGCAGGTCGTTCGCGACCGAACGGGATCGCTAGCCGGAAGTCGAGGAGCGGTTCAACGCTCCGCGCCGCGCGGAAAGTAGAGCGCGAACGTCGTGCGCCCGTCGCGGCTCGCGACCTCGACCTTGCCGCGATGCAGCTCCATGATCGACTTCACGATCGCGAGCCCGAGCCCCGCGTTGCGCGCCGCGCCGTGCCGCGACGAATCGATGCGGTAGAAGCGTTCGAAGATCCGTTCGACCTGCTCGGGCGGAATCGCGGCGCCGCGATTCGTGACTTCGACGACCGCGTAATTCTGCTGCGTCGAGACGGCCAGCTCGATCGTCGACGCGGCTTCCGCATGTTCGAGCGCGTTCGACGCGAGGTTGCTCACCGCGCGCCGGAACAGCGTCGCATCCGCGACGACCGGCGCTTCCCCGCGCACGTCGATGCGCACGCCGGCCTCGTCGGCCAGTGCCTGGAAATACGACGCGAGCCGACGCAGTTCGCTGCCCGCGTCGAGTTCGGCGGTCTTCAGGTGCTGACGTGCGTTGTCGGTGCGCGCGAGAAACAGCATGTTCTCGATCATCCGCTGCAGCCGTTCGCATTCCTCGATGTTCGAATCGATCAGCGCTTCGTATTCCTCGGTCGTGCGGGCACGCGACAGCGTGATCTGCGACGAACTGATCACGTTCGCGAGCGGCGTGCGCATGTCGTGCGCGAGATCGGAAGAGAACTGCGACAGCCGAACGAACGCGCGTTCGAGGCGGTCGAGCATCCGGTTGACCGATGTCGCAAGCTCGCGCAATTCCACCGGGCCGCCGCGCGCGTCGAGGCGTGCGTTCAGGTTGTGCGCCTCGATGCGCGACGTCTGCCGGCCGAGGCTCTCGACGGGGCGCAGGCCGCGCGATGCGACTGCGTAGCCGAGTGCGCCGACCAGCAGCGCGCCGACGGCTGCCGCGAGCCAGATGTCGACGCGATAGCTTTCGAGCAGCGACTGGCGATCGGTTGCCGTACGCGCGAGCGCGACCTGGATCGCTTCGCCGGACGGTAGCGTTGCTCGGGCGTACACGCAGCGCGACGTGCCGATGCCGGACGGCGAGCAGGTGAACGGGCCGGACGTTCCACCGGCAGGATGCGGTGCCGCGATGAGCGACGCCAGCGTGTTGCCGGCTTCGTCGGCATGCTCGACGAGCGGGCGGTTCCGCGCGTCGTAGATGCCGAGATAGACACCGGGATGCGACAGCAGCACTTCATGAAACACGGCCGGATCGGCGCGCAGCGCGGCCGTCGATCCGCTGGCGCGTGCGAGCTGCAGGAACTGGTTGAGCTTGCCGGAGATCTCGATATCGTCGCGCCGCGTGAGTTCGGCGGATAGCGAACGGTACAGATACGCGCCGGTCAGCGCGAACACGAGCGCGGCGACGGCGGCGAACGCGACCGTCAGGCGCCGCAGCAGCGAATACGAAGCCGGGCTCGCGTTCACGGTCACGAACGATCCTCGAGCACGTAGCCCATCCCGCGGATCGTGTGGATCAGCTTCTTCTCGTAGGCGTTGTCGATCTTCGCGCGCAGGCGCTTGATCGCCGCATCGACGACGTTCGTGTCGCTGTCGAAATTCATGTCCCAGATCTGCGACGTGATGAACGTGCGCGTCAGCACTTCGCCTTCGCGCTCCGCGAGCAGCTGCAGCAGTGCGAATTCCTGCGCGGTCAGGTCGATGCGGGTATCGGCGCGCCGCACGCGGCGCTTGAGCAGGTCGACCTCGAGATCGGCCACCTGCAGGATGTCGCGCACGTTGCGCGGCGCGCGCCGCAACAGCGAACGGATGCGCGCCAGGAATTCGGCATACGCGAACGGCTTGAGCAGGTAGTCGTCGGCGCCGAGTTCGAGCCCGGTCACCTTGTCCTCGATCGCCTCGCGGGCCGTGAGCAGCAGCACGGGCGTCTGCTTCTGCGCGCGCAGCCGCTTGAGCACCTCGAAGCCGTCCAGCTCCGGCAGCATCACGTCGAGCACGACGAGGTCGAAATCCTCGTGCAGCGCGAGGAACAGCCCGTCCTTGCCGGTTTCCGCGATGTCGACCGTATAGCTCGCCTCCATCAGCCCCTTCCGGAGGTACGACGCCATCTTGGGTTCGTCTTCGACTATCAGTATCCGCATGGTGAGGCAGGCTGTCCGTGATTCCAGCCGGTCAGTGTAACGCCTGAGCTTACGGCGCCGCGCGTGCGCGAAGGATGACCGCCGGATGACGGGATTGTCATGCAGCGCCGATGCGTCGCGGCACCGCGTTTCATGAAATTCCGGTCATGTTTCGGCCATGTCGTCGTCACCGCGGCGGCGATAAGCTGCGACCGTCTTGTCCCCCGGCGCGCGCCGTCACGGCGCCGCGCCGGCCCAACCGGTCGTTGTCTGCCTGATTCCGCATCCATGTCGTTCTGGCGCAAATTTCTCCTCGTCGTGCTGCTGGCGCTGAGCCTGCCGATCCAGTCGTTCGCGGCTGCGTCGATGCCGTGCGCGGGCGCTGGCGCTGGCGCCGTGCCGGTAGAGGAGGCCCCGAACGCAATGCCGGCCGCGCAGGCAGGCCATCACGATCACGATGGCCACGCGCGGCATGCATCGTCATGCCCGGCGTGCGTGTCGTGCTGCTTCGGTACGGGCATGTCGGGCGCGCCCGTGGTGCCCGCCGCGGCGGACGTCAGCGTCGCGATCATCTCGCAGCCGCCTTCGGTCGTCGTCGTGTCGTTCCTGACCGGCGGCATCGACCGGCCGCCTCGCCGGATGCCCGTCTAGTTGCTACCCGTGGCCGACCGGCCACGACCTGCCATCCACGCCGGCGGCCGCACCAGGTCCGCCGGGCGATTCACGACGAGATATTTTCATGCGACTGATCACTGCGGCGCTGTTGAGCGCGGCGGCTTTCGTGCCGTCGCTCGCGGCTGCGCAAACCCCGTTACCCGATCCGGCGGACGCAGCCGCGTCGGTGCCGGACGTTACCGTGCCGTCCGCGTTCGACGGCTACCGGCCGTATCGCGACGACGAAGGCCCGGGCTGGAAACAACTGAACCGGGACGTGATGGAGCGGCCTGCGAAACCCGGCAACGCGGCGCGTCATGGCGGCGCGCATTCGACGCACGGAGGGGCCGCGCAATGACGAACCTGGCGATATCGCCGAGGATCGGCGCGGCCGCGGTCACGCTGGCGCTCCTCGCAGGCTGTACGACGTTTTCGAAGGACGGCGGTTTCGGCGCCGTGTCGTCCGCCGCATCGGAGCGCATCGGGAAAGACGCGGTGATGGTCAGGACCGACGCCGACCGCGAAGCCGTCGACAAACGGACGAAGGAGCTGCTGGCGAAACCGCTGTCGATGGACGACGCGGTGCAGGTCGCGCTGTTGAACAACCGCGGCCTGCAGGCGTCGTACGCCGAACTCGGGCTGTCGGAGGCCGACCTCGTGCAGGCCGGCCGGCTGCCGAACCCGCGCTTCGCGTTCAGCCGCACGCGTGCCGGCGACGGCGAGCTGACGCTCGGCCGCACGTTCTCGGCGAACGTGTTCGCATTGCTGACGATGCCGCTCGCGACGACTATCGAACGTCGCCGCTTCGAGCAGACCAAGCTCGAGACGGCCGACGCGATGCTGAAGGCGGCGGCCGACGCGCGCCGCGCCTACGTGGAAGCCGTCGCCGCCGAGCAGGCCGCGAACTATGCGCAACAGGTGCGCGACGCTGCGAGCGCGGCCGCCGAACTCGCACAGCGCATGCGGCAGGCCGGCAACTTCAGCCGCCTCGACTACGCGCGCGAACAGGCGTTCCATGCCGACGCGGTCGCGCAGCACGCGAAGGCGCGCCAGCAGGCCGTGGCCGCCCGCGAGAAGCTGACGCGTGCGATGGGGCTGTGGGGCGCGCGCACGCAGTACGCGCTGCCCGAGCGCCTGCCCGACCTGCCGAAAACGCGCTCGGACCTGCCCGATCTCGAACGCTTCGCGATGACCAACCGCTTCGACATCCAGGCCGCGAAGCTGCAGGCGCAGGGCGTCGCGTCGTCGCTCGGCCTGAGCAAGGCGACACGCTTCGTCAACGCGGTCGATCTCGGCTACGTGAACAACTACGAGACCGGCAAGGGCCACGAGCACGGCTACGAGATCAGCGTCGAGATTCCGCTGTTCGACTGGGGCGGTGCAAAGGTCGCGCGCGCCGAGGCCATCTACATGCAGTCGGCGAACCGGCTCGCGAAGACGGCGATCGACGCGCGCTCCGAAGTGCGCGAATCGTATGCGGCGTACGTGACGAGCTACGACGTCGCAACGCACTACCGAGACGAGGTCGTGCCGCTGCGCACGACGATCTCCGACGAACTGCTGCTGCGCTACAACGGGATGCTCGCAAGCGTGTTCGAACTGCTGGCCGATGCGCGCGAACAGGTCGGCGCGGTCAACGGCTACATCGATGCGCTGAAGGACTACTGGCTCGCCGAAACCGATCTGCAGATCGCCGTCGGCGGCCGGCTGCCGTCATCAGGTGTTGCGCCGCGCGCGGCGAATTCCGCCGAATCGGCATCCGAATCCACTCCCAAGGCCGACGCTGCGCCGCAGCCGGCCTCCACCCCCGCGGCGCAACCGGCGCCCGCGGCGCAACCGCATCCGGAAGGTCATTGACATGGTGTCCCGTCGACAATTTCTCAGCGGCTCGGGCGCCGCGCTGCTCGGTGCGGCGATGGTCAGCAAGGCCGGCGCCGCTTCGCTGCCCGAAGCGCCCACGATGGCGAAGACCGGCACGCAGCCGCCGCTCGTGCCGCCGAACGGCCGCCCGTACACGCCCGTCGCGACGCTGAACGGCTGGTCGCTGCCGTGGCGGATGAAGAACGGCTGGAAGGAATTCCACCTGACGGCCGAGCCCGTCGTGCGCGAGATGGCGCCCGGCATGAACGCGAACCTGTGGGGCTACAACGGCCAGTCGCCGGGCCCGACGATCGAGGCCGTCGAAGGCGACAAGGTCCGCATCTTCGTGACCAACCGGCTGCCCGAGCACACGACGATCCACTGGCACGGGCTGCGGCTGCCGAACGGAATGGACGGCGTCGGCGGCCTCACGCAGCCGCACATTCCACCGGGCAAGACCTTCGTCTACGAGTTCCAGCTCGAATCGCACGGCACGTTCATGTATCACCCGCACGCCGACGAGATGGTGCAGATGGCGATGGGGATGATGGGCATGTTCATCGTGCATCCGAAGGATCGCGGCACGATGCCGGTCGATCGCGATTTCGTGTTCCTGCTCGCCGCGTACGACATCGACCCCGGCAGCTATACGCCGCGCGTGAACGAGATGACCGACTTCAACATGTGGACGTTCAACTCGCGCGTGTTCCCGGGCATCGATCCGCTGCCGGTGCGAGCCGGCGACCGCGTGCGGATTCGTTTCGGCAACCTGACGATGACGAACCATCCGATCCACCTGCATGGCTACAGCTTCGAAGTCGCGGGCACCGATGGCGGCTGGATTCCGCCGGCGGCGCGCTGGCCGGAGGTGACGGCCGATGTCGCGGTAGGGCAGATGCGCGCGATCGAGTTCACCGCCGACCGCCCCGGCGACTGGGCGTTCCATTGCCACAAGTCGCACCACACGATGAATGCGATGGGCCACCAGGTGCCGAACCTGATCGGCGTGCCGCAGAAGGATCTCGCGAAACGGATCGGCAAGCTCGTGCCCGACTACATGGCGATGGGCAGCACGGGCGGCGCGATGGGCGGCATGGAAATGCCGCTGCCCGACAACACGCTGCCGATGATGACGGGCACGGGCCCGTTCGGGCCGCTGGAGATGGGCGGCATGTTCACGGTCTGCAAGGTGCGGCAGGGGCTCGGCCGCAACGACTATCGCGATCCGGGCTGGTTCCGGCATCCGAAGGGCACCGTCGCCTACGAATACACCGGCGAATTGCCAGACGGCTGATCGGCAGCATGCGGCGGCCGTATCGATGCGGCCGCCGGTTTCATTCACTCACACGGGAGTCGACACGATGAAGAAGGGACTGGTTTTGATGGCAACGGGTTGTGCGCTGGTATTTTCCGCCGCGTCGTACGCGGCCGGCGACATGGCCGGCATGGACATGAGCGGCGGCGCGAAGCAGGGCGCCGACGCGGCGCAGCCCATGTCGCACGGCGAAATCCGCAAGGTCGATACGGCGGCCGGCAAGCTGACGATCAAGCACGGCCCGCTGGAGAACCTCGGGATGGACGGGATGACGATGGCGTTCAAGGTGAAGGATCCGGCGATGCTGTCGCAGGTCAAGGCCGGCGACAAGATCGACTTCGTCGCCGAGGACGTGAACGGTGCGCTGACCGTCGTCGAACTGAAGAAGCCGTGATGCGGAGCGCGAACATGACGATCACGACGCTCAAGCGGCTGGCCGGCTTCGCCGCGGCCGGCGCGATCCTCGCGGCCGCGCCGGTCGCGGCCTCGGCGCACGGCAAGCTGGAAAGCGCCGCACCGGCGACGGGCGGCACGGTCGACGTGGCGCCCGACACCGTGCGGCTTACCTTCAACGAAGATCTCGAACCGGCCTTCAGCTCGGTGAAGGTGTCGGACGCGAACGGCAACGCCGTCACGCAGGACAAGGCGAAGGTCGATGCGTCGAACCCGCGCGTGATGACGGTCGCGCTGCCGAAGCTCGCGCCCGGCCCCTACACGGTGCAATGGGCGGCGATGACGGCCGACGCACATCGTACGAAGGGCACCTATACGTTCCGGGTGAAGGGATGAACGACGGCATCGTCGGCCTGCTGCGTCTCGTGGCGGTGGCGCTCCAGAACGCCGGGTTCGCCGTCGTCGTCGGCGCGCTGCTCGGCCGCCACTGGCTCGCGCGCGGCGCGTCGGCATGGCAGCACGGCGTCGCACGGCGGCTCGTCGCGACGCTGCGCATCGCGTCGGTCGCGTCGCTGCTCGCGAGCATCACCGCGTTCTGGGCGCACTGCGCGCTGATGAGCGAAGTGTCGTTGCTCGAAGCGGGGCCGGCCGTCTGCGCGATGCTCGTGGGCACGGGGTTTGGCCATGCGTGGCTGGCCGGTGCCGTGTTCATGCTCGTCGTCGTGCTGCTGTCGTTCGTCAGGCGCGCGGACGACGCGCGCTTTCCGCTCGCGATGTGGGCGGCGCTCGCCTGCGTCGCGCTTGCGCGCAGCAACGGCGGACATCCGGTGGATGCGGGATTGTTCAGCGTGCCGGTATGGATCGACTGGCTGCATCTGCTGGCGATCAGCGCATGGGTCGGGCTCGTGCTCGTGACGGCGTTCGGCGTGATGCCGCGGCTCATCGGCATGCCTGCGAGCGAGCGCACGACGGGCGCATCGTTCGTGCAGTCGTTGTCCGACGCGTCGACCCATGCGCTGGTCGTGCTGTTCGCGACCGGCGCTTACAACGGCTGGCGCGGCGTCGATACGCCCGTCAACCTGCTCGCGTCGACGTACGGACAGATCCTGCTGCTGAAGCTCGCGCTCGTGCTGATCGCGGCGGCGCTCGGCGGGCATAACCGTTTCTTCGGGATGCCGAAGCTGTTGGCCGCGCTGAAGGATCCGGCTGCCGCGATGCCGGCGGTTTCTTTGCAACGGTTCGGCGCCGTGTTGCGGATCGAGGCGGTCGTGCTCGGCGGTGTGCTGATGGTGGCGGCCGTGCTCGTGTCCAGCGCGTTCCCGGGGACGGTCTAGCCGGGCGGTGCAAGCGCGAACACACGCGGGGGGATCGTCGCGGGCACGAAGCAGTTGTCGTCAGACGATTTCCCCGCATTTTCAGGCCCGAACGTGCGAGCGGTGGCGACCGCAGCGTGATAACGACGATTACATCGGCCTGTCTCTTCATTACCAAAAACTGTCATTGAGCGCCGCTAAGCTTTCGCCACCCTCACAACCGGGATTCCCCGTCATGCGCTCGACAATCCGTCTGTTTGCCCCGCTATTGTTGCTCCCGACGCTCGCCGCGCCGGTATTCGCCGCCACTGCCGCCCCCGTCAGCCCGAACTGCGGCGGCAGCACGACGCCGATCGCCGACATCCAGGGGCCGGGCGCGCCGTCGCCGCTCGCCGGCCAGAACGTGTCGATCGAAGCCGTCGTTACCGCCGATTTCGGCGGCACGGACGGCTTCGGCGGCTTCTTCGTCCAGCAGGCCGACGCGCAGCGCCGCAACCAGCCGGGCGTGTCCGAAGGCCTGTTCGTCTATGCGCCGAAAGCGCGCGCGAAGGCCGGCGATCTCGTGCACGTGACGGGCAAGGTCGAGGAGAAATACGGGCAGACGCAACTGACGCTGTCGGGCGCGATCGCGGTATGCGCGAATGGCCAGTCGGTCACGCCCGCGACGCTCACGCTGCCGGTCGACAGCCCGGCCACGTTCGCCGCGTACGAGGGAATGCTCGTGCGCCTGCCGCAGACGCTGAACGTCACGGACAACTACGAGCTCGGCCGCTACGGCAGCGTGATGCTCAGCAACGGCCGCCTGCGCACGCCGACGAGCGTCGTGCCGCCCGCCCAGGCGCAGGCGCAGATCGACGCGAACGCCCGCAATCGCCTGATCCTCGACGACGGCTCGAACAAGCAGAACCCCGCGACCGTGCCGTATCCGGCACCCGGTCTGTCGGCCGCCAACACGCTGCGCGCGGGCTACACCGTGCGCGACGTCGAAGGCGTGCTCGAAGTGCGCTACGGCGCATGGCGCGTGCAGCCGCTGCCCGGCGCGGCCGTGCCGGCGTTCGACACGCGTCTGAACCCGCGCACCGGCGCGCCCGCACGCGATCCGAAATCGAACCTGCGCGTCGCGTCGTTCAACGTGCTGAACTACTTCAACGGCAACGGTCTCGGCGGCGGCTTCGACGATCCGAACAACCGCGGCGCGAAGAACTACCAGGAATTCCAGCGTCAGGAAGCGAAGATCGTCAGCGCGCTGAAGGCGATCGACGCCGACGTGATCGGCCTGATGGAAGTCCAGAACAACGGCTACGGCGAACTGAGCGCGGTGCGCCAGCTCGCGGCGAAGCTCGGCAACCACTGGCGCGTCGTCGATCCGGGTTCGTCGCGTCTAGGCGGCGATGCGATCGCGGTCGCGATGATCTACGACAGCCGCAAGGTCGAACCGGTCGGCCGCGCGGCGACGCTCGCGATCGACGACAAGAACCGCCAGCCGCTCGCGCAGTCGTTCCGGCTGGTCAACGGCAACAAGCAGTCGTTGACGGTGGCCGTGAACCACCTGAAGTCGAAGAACTGCCCGGATGCCGCGAACGACGATCTCGACCAGGGCGACGGCCAGGGCTGCTGGAACCCGACGCGCACGCGTGCGGCGGCGAAGGTGGCCGACTGGCTGGCCGGCAACCCGACGGGTGTCGCGGGCCAGGGCGTGCTGCTGATCGGCGACTTCAACAGCTACACGTACGAAGACCCGATCCGCACGCTCGAATCGCGCGGCTACCGCAACCTCGTCGCGCGCTGGATCGGCGCGAATGCATACAGCTACGTGTACAACGGCGAAGCCGGCTATCTCGACCACGCGCTCGCGACGCTGCCGCTCGCGTCGCACGTGAAGGCCGTGCACGAATGGCACATCAACGCGGACGAGCCGCTCGCGCTGCAGTACACGCTCGCGTACAAGTCGGCCGAACAGCAGAAGACGTTCTACGCGCCGGATGCGTATCGTTCGTCGGATCACGATCCGGTGCTGATCGATATCGCGCTGCCGGGCGGCGGGAAGTAATCGCCGATCGGCGCGCGATAACTGACGACGTGCGGCCATGCTGCACGTCGTCATCTGCCCGGAAAATACCGGCCGGATACCGGGTAAATAATTCCGCCAAAGGTGATTCTAATTAATGAAATCGGTATTTTGTGGATGATGCGGTGCGTACCGGTATAACGATTAAAGAAAGCTTGAAGTTAATCGAATCCTGGTGCGATGCGTGAATGCCGCCGTTCGGTCTTAATCGAACCTGAATAATAAAAATGAAAGAAAAATCCTGTCGATCTGAAGGCTTGTCCGTCGCGGCCTGAATGCAGGAAAGGCTTCTGCGTCATGCGCGAAAAGTAAAATATTTGACGCGACATTGCCGATAAAGCGCACCTTGTGCGAATGATCCCGTTTTCTTTCAAATGCCAGACACTGGCGGCCCTTCGCATCATTGCGGGATTTTTAATATCGGAATGATCTTTGACAACGCGGCGCAGCACCGCCTATTTTTGTCATGTCGTAAATTTTGGTCATATAAAAGTCGTTCCAAACTGCAGGGGGCGCGTCCGAGCACCATTCTCGCCAGCAGTTTGCTGTGTCTGTATCAAGTTCAGTCTCTGAGAAGTCCCATCCCCAACCGCCGACTGCCGACCGTGCAACGCGAGTGGCGGGTCGGCCTGCGCGTTTCGCAGGCGTTGGCGGCGTTTGTGACGCGGTATCCGAAGCCAAAGGAAAGAGATGAAACCAGACAGGAGCAGTACCGGTAGCCGCCGTGTTCGTCGCGGCCGGCTGGCCGGGCTAGGTGCATTGACCGTCATGACACTGGCGCTCGCGGCGTGCGGCGGCGACGATTCGTCGTCCGTCGGCGCGTCGAGCCTCGCGCAGGCCACGGCCAGCCAGCAGGCCAGCGCGCAAGCGGCCGGCAACCAGGCGCCGGCGGCCAACCAGCCTTACGTCGACCAGGTCGCCTACTCGATGAACGCGACCGACGGTCTCGCCGCGTCGCAGGTCTCCGAGAAAGCCGCCGTCATGCATTACCAGTGGAAAGGCGGCGGCACGACGGTCAACTACACGACGACCACCGGCCACCTGACCGCGCAGGATGCGAACGGCAATGCGGAAGCGTCGATGTCGTATGTCGCGTACACCGCGCCGAGTACGAACGGCAAGCCGCGCCCCGTCACGTTCGTCTATAACGGCGGCCCCGGCTCGTCGTCGATCTGGCTGCGGCTCGGCTCGTTCGCGCCGACGCGGGTGGCCACGCCAGATCCGCTGTTCGGCGCCAACTGGCCGAACTATCCGCTCGTCGACAACGCGGAAAGCCTGATCGACACCACCGACCTCGTGTTCATCGACCCGCCCGGAACGGGGCTGTCGGAAGCCGTGTTGCCGAACACCAACCAGAAGTACTGGGGTTCCGATGCGGACGTGAACATCATGCGCGATTTCATCCAGCGCTACCTGAACGTCAACAGCCGCGGCACGTCGCCGATCTACCTGTACGGCGAATCGTACGGCACGCCGCGTACCGACATGCTGGCACTCGCGCTCGAATCGGCCGGCGTGCACCTGACGGGCATCGTGCTGCAGTCGGCAATCCTGAACTACTTCGCCGATGCGGTGGAGGCGGTGGCGATCACGCAGTCGACGGAAGGGCTGCTGCTCGAAACCGATACGGTGGCCGGCTACCTGCCCGGCTATGCGGCGGTCGCGGCGTACTTCAACCAGGTCTCGCCGGCGCCGGTGAACCCGGGGTTGTACGCACTGCAGACGGAACTGTTCACGACGCTGATCTACAACCAGCTGCAGAAGTACTCGCAGTCGTGGGTGTTGAGCCAGCTCGGCATTCCGGATGCGCTCGGCACGCCGGTGTTCCCGAGCGATGCGACGCTGAAGCTGTGGTCGATTCCGTCGAGCCTGACGCAACAGGCGCTGCGCGGCTACTTCAACGCGAATCCGTTCGGCACGAGCCTGCTGCCCGGCACGACGATCGGCCGGTACGACGGACGCGTGTCGTTGCCGAATTCCGATCCGCGGCTGCAGAACGACGGCGATCCGTCCGACATCCTGATTTCGCAGCCGTTCACGAACGCGCTCGCGACGCAGATGCCGGATTACCTCGGCTATTCCGCACCGAATGCGACGTACCTGCCGCTGAACGACAACATCATCGGCGTCTGGGACTTCTCGCACGACGGCCAGCCGATGCCTGACACGATCCCCGATCTGCTTGGCGCGCTGCAGCTCAATCCGAAGCTTCGCGTGCTCGCGGAGAACGGTTATCACGACCTCGCGACGCCGTTCTTCAACACCGAGAAGCAACTCGCGCGGCTGCAGACGGTGAAGGGCCTGCATCCGAAGCTGCAGGTGAACTTCTTCCAGGGCGGCCACATGACCTACCTGGACGACGTCGCCCGCCCGGAGATGAAGCGTGACCTGAAGACGTTCTACAAGGGCGCGCGGATTCCGACGGCGCTGACGCTGCACATGCTGCCGCCGCCGTGGCCGGACGAGAACCCGCCCAGCGTGCCGACCGGCAGCGTGCCGGGTGCGACGGCCGCGACGACGCTGGCGGCGGCTCCTTGAGCGACGGACTCCTTGTCAAAGGAACCCTCTATTCATCCATTGAATGCGAGTGATCATGTCCCTAATCAAATTGATGCGGCGTATGTCCCCGTTGATCGTGCTCGGAGCCGTGATGAGCAGTGCCTACGCGTTGCCGCCGCAAGCGGTGGCGCCGGTGAAGCTGCCGCACGGCGGGCGCGGTGTCGACGGTCCGTTCTTTCCGGCCACGCGGGCGGCGCCGGTGCTGCCGTCGACCGGCGCGACGCTGCAGCAGCAGGCGCAGCAGCGCGTCGATGCACGGCTCGGCGGCAATACCGTGCTGAGCAACGGCGCGGCCGTGACGAAGGCGCAGGCGCAGAGCAGCGGGCTCGGCTTCGTATCGAAGCACTTCGACGAGATCGATGCGAAGCACACCGGCCGCGTGACGATGAGCGATGTGCGGCAGTTCATCCAGCAGCGGCAGGTGCAGGCGCAGCAGGAACAGCAGGACGAGTGACGTAGCAGGCAGCGCGGCGGCCGGTGCGATATTCGTCGCACCGGCCGCCGAGTGGTCGGCGGCGCGGGTGCTGGAACGCTCGGCTTTCATCCCGCATGCCGGCGGAGCCGCGGGTGTCCTATTCCGTCTGCCGCTTGTCGCGTCGCGGCCCGAAGCGCGCGCGATAGTCGCGCGGCGACGTGCCGACGCGTTTTGCGAACGCACGCTGCAACGCGTCCACACTGCCGAATCCCGCGCGTTCGGCGATCCGTTCGAGCGGCCAGTCGGCCCGCTCCAGCAGGGCCTTCGCTCGCTCGACGCGCGCTGCGAGCACGTATTGCGCGGGCGACAGTCCGGTCTCCTTGAGGAAATGGCGCGCAAACGTGCGTTCGCTCATGTTCACGCGGGCGGCCAGCGCGGCGATGCCGAGGTCGCCGACCGGATCGTCGGCGATGTCGGCGAGCAGCGCGCGCATGCGCGGCGTTGCACTTGCCTGGATGTCGAGCCCGACGCTGAATTGCGCCTGTCCGCCGGGGCGATGCATGAATAGCACGAGTTCGCGTGCGACCGCGAGTGCGGTCGGTGCACCGCAGTCCGCCTCGACGAGTGCCAGGCACAGATCGATGCCGGCCGTCACGCCGGCCGACGTATGGAACGGCGGATCGCTCACGTAGATCGCGTCCGGCTCGATCCGCGCGTCGGGACAGAGTGCCTGGAGCGTCGCGCACTGGTTCCAGTGCGTGGTCGCACGCTTGCCGTCCAGCCATCCGCCCGCGGCGAGCACGAACGCACCCGTGCAGATGCTCGCGATCCGCCGCGTGCCCGCGATCCGCGTGCGCAGCCACGGTAGCACGCCTGCCTCCGATGCGGCGTGCCGCAGCGCGGCTTCATGGCCGCCGGCGACGATGAGCGTGTCGATCCGTCCCGGCAGGCTCGCGAGCGCGGCCGTACCGGCGAGGCGCAGGCCCGCATGCGTGACGATGTCGTCGCCGTGTTGCGACGCGAGCGTGAGCCGGTACGGCACGGCATGGTCGGGCAGGTGACGGTTCGCGACCGCGAATACTTCCATCGGGCCCGTGATGTCGAGCGACTGGACGCCTTCGAAGCCGACGACAACGATGTCGCGTGCCGGGCAGGTTGACTGGGACATGGCGGAAAGTGCGGTGGAGTTGTCCTTGTGACCGCGAGCATGATCCTTGTAATTTTCCGGACGTGCAATCGACGGATGCGGGGAGACGATGCGGGTACGGAAGACAGGCGGGGCGGTGTTGTTCGTGTGCGGGCTGCTGGGCGCGTGGGCGGCGCGGCCGGCACCGGCGATGGCGGAGGACGCGCTGCCGGTCGCACGCGCGCTGACGATCGGCGTGCCGAAGGCGGGCCGCACGCGGCCGCTCGTTGCGATCGTCGCGGACAACGCCGGCACGGAGACGACGGATTTCATCGTCCCGTACGCGATCCTGAAGACCTCCGGTGCAGCCGATGTCGTCGCCGTGTCGGCCGACGAAGGCGAGGTCGAGCTGATGCCCGCGTTGCGCATGCTGGCCGATACCACGTTCGACCGGTTCGACGCGACCGTTCCCGCCGGGGCCGATGTCGTGATCGTTCCCGCGCTGCATCGAGCCGACCGGCCGGCGGTGCTGGCGTGGTTGCGCAGGCAGGCCGCTGCCGGCGCGACGATGGTGGCGATCTGCGACGGCGCGGAAGTCCTCGCGAACGCGGGCCTGCTGCTGCATCGCACGGCGACGTCCCACTGGTATTCGCGCGACAGCCTGCGTCGCCGCTTTGCCGGGACGACGTGGGTCGACGATCGCCGCTACGTGATGGACGGCGACGTCATGACGACGACCGGCGTATCGGCGTCGATTCCCGCTTCGCTGGCCTTGGTGAGTGCGCTGGCCGGACCGACGGCGGCGGCTGAAACCGCGCGTCGCATTGGCGCGCAGGGATGGAGCGACGTTCACGACGGCAGCCGGTACGCATTGACCGCGCGTGCGGTGGCGATCGCGCTGACCAATCGCCTCGCGTTCTGGCGCCACGAGACGTTCGATCTTCCGGTCGAGAGCGGGTTTGACGAGCTTCCGGTTGCGTTGACCGCCGACGCGTGGGCGCGGACCTGGCGCAGCGACGTCGTCGCGACGGCGGACGCGCGGGTGGTCGAGTCGAGGCACGGGCTGCGATTGCTGGCGCAGCCGGCGAACGTCCGGCACGAGCATGTGGCGATGCCGGCCGGCCGCCGTGGCGAAGCGGCGCTGCCCGGCGTGCTCGGCGACATCGCGGCACGCTACGGCGACGCGACGTCAGGCTGGGTCGCGCTGCAACTGGAGTATCCGAAGTAGCGGCTGTCGGGTGCGGAGTCCTGGCGTTTCCGGCCGCGCTTGCTTCGCCAATCCCGCGAGCGGGGCATCGCGCGGGGCGGCGTGCATCTCGCGTGGGAACTCGCGCGCTGGCACGCCGAGGGCGCTGGATGCGTATGGAGCACGAGGCTGACTAAGGCGCAATCACCGTCATCCTGAACGGCCCGCCGTTCGCCGCCGCATGAGCGACCGCCTCGTTCGCCGCGTCGAGCGCGAACACGGTCACGTCGAAATGCCCGAGATCGAGCAACCCGCTGCGGACGAGCCCCGTCATCATCGTCACGGCTTCGGTCGGGTACATCCACTTGCCGCGCAGCGTGATGTCGTTGCGCATGATCCACGGATACGGCAGTTCGAGCCCGGCTCCGCCGAGCATGCCCACGCCGCCCATCAGCACCACGCGCCCGTACGGGCGCACGGCCATCACGGCAGCCCGCACCGTCGTCGCGGGTACCGACGGCGGCATCAGGTCGATCACGCAGTCGATCGGTCCCGGCGCCGCCTGCTGCATGCGGGTGCGATCCGTGGCTTCGTCGCCGGTCAGCTCGACCGTGCGTATGCGTTCACCGAAGCGGCGTTCGAGATCCGCGAGCGCACGCGCATTGCGGCCAGGCGCGACCACGCATCGCGTGCCCATCGCGAGCGCCACCGCGACGCATGCGCTGCCGAAGTTGCCGGTGGCGCCGCTGACGAGCAGGATCTCGCCGGCCCGCAAGTCCGATGCGAGCAGCCCGCCGTACGGCACGAGCAGCGTATTGAGCGCGCACCAGCGTGCGGCGTCGGCGGGTGCGATGTCGCCGATGCGCACCGCGTTCTCGGTCGGCACGCGCAGCCGTTCGGCGAACGGGCCGTCGTGGAAGTAGCGCTGCAACTGCTTGCCGCCGTCGCCGCGCGCGCTCCAGCCCTGCAGCACGATGTCGGGCATCCGCGCATCGTCGCGTGAGCGCACCGTCGGATCGCAGAATACCCAGTCGCCCGGCTGCAACTGCGTCGCGTCGGGGCCGGTTTGCCGGACCCTGCCGATTGCGCCGCAGCCGGGCACGATCGGCAGCTCGAGCGGATAGCGGCGCTCGCCGCTGAACACTTCCTGCGCATAGGACAGAACCGGCGTCGCGACGACATCCACGACGACTTCGCCGGTGCCGAGCCCGGGGGCCGGCATCGTTTCGATCGCGAGCGGCTGGCCGAGCGACTTCAGAATCGCAGCTTTCATGACGCTTCCTGAGGGGGCGGGACACGTCGATTCTGGCAGGCTTAGAATCCGCAACAAGGCCCGGCACGAACCCAGGATTGGCCGATACCACCCTGCACGGAGCGAACCCGATGACCGTCACCACGCGCACCCCGTTTGGCGATTTCCTGCGCTCGCGGCGCAAGAAGCTGCGACCGGACGACGTCGGCCTGCACGTCGGCCCGCGCCGGCGGACGCCCGGCCTGCGGCGCGAGGAAGTCGCGGAGCTGGCCGGCATCGGCGTCGACTGGTATGTGCGGCTCGAGCAGGGGCGCGACGTCAGCCCGTCGGATGCGACGCTCGACGCGCTGGCGCGCGCATTGCGGCTGGACAACGCAGAGGCCGCCCATCTGCGCACGCTCGCGCGGCGTGACGTGCCGCATGCGTTCGTGCCGGAGCGCGTGCCGCCGAGCGTCGCGCGGCTCGTCGCGCATCTTCGACAGCCGGCCTACGTCACCGGGCGGCGCTGGGACCTCCTCGCGTGGAATGCCGCCGCGGCCGACCTGCTCGGCTTCGACCGGCTGGCGGAAGCCGACCGCAACATCCTGGTCTTCATGTTCGTCGAGCCCCACGCGCGGGCGCTCTTCGCCGCGAGCTGGGCCGACGAGGCGCGCCGGATGATCGCGCTGTTTCGCGCGAGTCATGATCTGTTCGCGAACGATCCGGCATTCATCGAGCTGGTGGCGCGCTTGCGCGCGAGCAGCGTCGAGTTCGCGCAAGGGTGGGATGCGCATGACGTGCGCAGCGGCGTGTCCGGCGAGAAGGTGCTCGTGCACGCGCAACGCGGCACGCGGCGCTACGAGTACGCGACGTTCCAGTCGAACGACGATCCCGCGCTGAAGCTGGCGATCTATACGCCGGTGAATGGCGACGAAGTGACGTGATGCTGCGTTGGCCGGCATCACCGCGCGTTCACGCAGCGAAGCATCGGCTTCGTGCGTGAACGCGGATGGCGCGGTGTAGCGGGGAAGGTGTGCCGGCTCAGGCCGTGCGTCGTGCGGACAGGCGATTCCACAACAGGCCGGAGCGGCTGCCGCTGCGGCAGTACGCGAGTACCGGTTTCTGCAGCGTGTCGACCAGTGCGCCGAACGCGTCGATCTCCGCGTCGCCGATGCGGTCGCGCTCGACCGGCAGATAGCGTGCTTCGAGGCCCAGTTCGCGGGCCGCGGCGGCGATCTCGTCGAACGCCGGTTGATCCGCGCCTTCGCCGTCCGGCCGGTTGCAGATGACCGAGCGGAAGCCCGCATTGCGGATCGCCTTCAGGTCGGCCGGCGTAATCTGGCGCGACGCGGAGAACCCGTTCGACGCCGTCGCGCGGCATTGCTCGATCGCGTTGCGGAAACACGCGACCGCGAAGTCGACGTCCTGCTCCGTCGTGAAGCGGCCGAAGCTCACGCGCACGGTGCGGCCGGCCGTTTCCGCATCGAGGCCGATCGCGGTCAGCACGTGCGACGGTGCGCCGCTGGTCGAGTTGCATGCGGAAGTCGACGACACGGCGAGCGCTTCGCCGAGCATGAACGGGAAGAAGCCCGGTGCGTTCACCGTCAGGCTCAGCGTGTGCGGGATGCGGCGCGCGGCGGCTGCGTTCTGCGTGACGTCGCCGAGCGCGGACAGTGCGTCGGTCAGGCGTGCGCCGAGCGCGGCGATCCGTGCGGCTTCGCCGTCGAGCTTTTCAGCGGCGAGCTCGCACGCGACGCCCATCCCGACGATCTGATGCGTCGCGAGCGTGCCCGAGCGCAACCCGCGCTCGTGACCGCCGCCGTGAATCTGCGGGGCGATGCGATCGGCGATCTCGCGGCGGACGAACAGCGCGCCGATACCCTTGGGCCCGTAAACCTTGTGTGCCGACATCGACATCATGTCGATGCCGAGCGCGCGCACGTCGATCGGCGTCTTGCCGAGCGCCTGGGCGGCGTCGACGTGGAGCAGCGCGCCGGCTGCGTGCACGATGCGCGCGATCGCGCCGATGTCGGTCAGCGTGCCGATCTCGTTGTTCACGAGCATCAGCGATACGAGGCCCGTCTCGGGGCCGATCGCGGCGGCCACCGCGTCGGCGGTGATCTCGCCGTCGCGCGTGGGTGTCAGGAACGTGACCTGCGAGCCGTGCTTCGCCAGGTTGGCCATCGTGTCGAGAATGGCCTTGTGCTCGATGCGGCTCGTGATCAGGTGGCGCTTGCCGGTCGCGTTTTCCGCATAGCCTTTCAGCGCGAGGTTGTTCGACTCGGTCGCACCGGACGTCCAGACGATCTCGTCGGCATCCGCGCCGATCAGCGCGGCGACCTGCGCGCGTGCGTGCTCGACCTTGTCTTTCGCCTGCCGGCCGGCGGCGTGCGAGCTCGATGCGGGGTTGCCGAAGATGCCGTCGAAGCCGAGGCAGGCCGTCATTGCTTCGATCACGCGCGGATCGGCGGGCGTCGTGGCAGCGTAGTCGAGGTAGTGCAGCGTGTTGGTGTCGCTCATGTCCGTCTCTTGCTCATTGCGTAGTGACGGAAATGATACGGGGGACAGAAGGGAAAAAGGATCCAAAGTTGGCTGTGGATTCGGCTGGATGTGGAATAACGTTTTATTGATGTTCGCGAATGGGGAATTTGTTTCTCTATGGAGTCATGGGGCCGATCACGTCGTGTTGGGGCGCTGACCGGTGTGCATCCCGCACCCACGCCAGCAGCGCGCGCTCGTACTTCGACGGGATCGTGACCGTGAGCGTCGTGAGACGCGTGTCGTTGCGCGGCAGTTCCAGATAGCGTTGCCAGGCTTTTCGCACCAGTTGCGACATCGCGGAGCGCGACATGCCGAGTTCGGCGGCCAGCGCCCGTTGTGATCGGCCCTTCACGAAAATCTCGTGCAAGGCCCACTGGTTCAAAGGCTTGATCCGCGTATCCTGCATCCGCAGCAAGCGGAACTGTTCGGCGGTCATGCGTTGGGTCCGCGGCATTCAGATCCGTCCGGAATGCTGAAGCGACGAAATCAACTCTGCGCCGCACGAAGTCTTGTGATGATTGAACGCGGCGGGGCGGCCGTCAACGATGAAGCTTGAGTCGCCTTCGGTAATCGTGCAAGTCCCGTGAATCGGACACGAGCACGTATCGCCGATGCGGGCGACCGCACGCCCCATCACCTCGCTCTTTTCGGCTCCGGTTTCGACCCGGCCGCCGTGGGTATGTGTGTCGTCTATCCGAATAATTCCCCGCATATGATCTGTCCTCTGAATGATTGGCGCGAGCGGTTGCGTTTGCACGTGACGTCTCGAGCCGATGTATGTCACCAGGAATAGCCTTGCATGCCGTAATTTGTATCGTGTCGGCGGCCCCACCACCCACCACGGCAGGTAGGCGTTGTTGCCGCCGCGTGCGCGGAACCAGTCCTTGTCGGGATCGATCGGCGTGAGTTTCGACGGTGGCCGGACGACGACCGCGACGGGATGCTCGGGATCGGTCGTACCGGCGACGAGTGCGTTGCCGCCGAAGTGATTGATCCGGCCGATTGCGAGCGCGACGTCGGTCAATGCGCTGCCTGTTCCCATGTCGCCGAGTAGGGCGGCCGTGTTGAATGTCTGCTTCCGGTGTTCGTAATCCGGCAGAATTTCAGTCAAAGTCTGCACGAGCGCGCCAACGCGTGATGACGATGCGTCACTACCTATGCCTGCGTCGTGAACGACGTAGTTGAGGTCCGGGACTGCGACGCCGGCGCTACGTGCCGCTTGATCGATCGTCGCTTTCCACGCCTGCACGGTTCGTTTTGTGCCGACCTTCGACGAAAACGCTTGTGTGTTGCCAGTGGCGGCCTTGCCGATCCAGGCGAGCGGTTCGCGCTCGGTGTTGAACGTCGGACCGGCGAGGAACAGCACGACCAGATTCTCGTTGATCTGTGCGTCCGTGGGCGGGAAGTTGGGTGCGTCCCAGTTCATCACCCAGACGCTCTTGTCGGGGTTCGCCTGCAAGTAGTCCAAGGCTTTGTTCAGGGATGTGAATCCGGCGTTGGCACCGCCTTGCGTGATTTGTACGTCGGGGAGCGCACTGCGACTCCACATCGTCGGGAAATGTGGGTTGCCGATAAAGAAGGTTTTTCGGATCGGCTCTGCCAGGTATTCGCGCGCGATAGCCGGATCAAGGCGCTCAGGAACTGCACCCTCGATGCGAATCCCGGAAAGTTCGCGCCAATCCTTCTTGTCGTCCGGTTTTACTGTGTAGAAATACTTGGCGTTCATCGCGTAACGACTACTCAGCAGGAGGGGAAATTTTTCCATGTACTTGTGGTAGAAGCCCTTGAATGTCTCCGTGCCACGATTTCCATAAGCGATTCCGGCTACCGATTGCAACGTAGTGAAAGACCTCGGATCTGTGCGCACCATGTCGTCATTCTTGTTCGGCGAGGCAAGCCCTTGCGTCCACAACAATTGCCATTCTGTCGGGTAGTCCATGCGTTGCAATGGATTCAACCAGATCAAACCCACGACCTGCGCGACGAACGGCTTCGCCGGCTCTTCGACGGAGGGAGCTGCGTTCGCTATTGGTTCAGCGGCAGGTGCGGAATGCGCCGAGCGCATCATGGCCGTCGGGAACAGAATCGCCACGAGTGCCACCAAACTAGGTACAACTACAAATCGTTTCATCCCATCTCCTGCTGCTCGATACAACAGCTACGTTCACATGTAACGCGCTGCCGTGCCGGTGTGCATCACCATGAATAGCCTTGCATGCCGTAATTTGTATCGTGCCGACGCCCCCACCACGGCAGGTAGGCGTTGTTTCCGCCGCGTGCGCGGAACCAGTCCTTGTCGGGGTCGATCGGCGTGAGCTTCGACGGTGGCCGGACAACGACCGCGACGGGATGCTCGGGATCGGTCGTACCGGCGACGAGTGCGTTGCCGCCAAAGTGATTGATCCGGCCGATTGCGAGCGCGACGTCGGTTAATGCGCTGCCTGTTCCCATGTCGCCGAGCAGGGCGGCCGTGTTGAATGTCTGCTTCCGGTGTTCGTAATCCGGCAGAATTTCAGTCAAAGTCTGCGCGAGCGCGCCAATGCGTGATGACGATGCGTCACTACCTATGCCTGCGTCGTGAACGATGTAGTTGAGGTCCGGGACTGCGACGCCGGCATTGCGTGCCGCCTGGTCGATCGTCGCTTTCCACGCCTGCACGATTCGTTTTGTGCCGACCTTCGATGAAAACGCTTGTGTGTTGCCGGTGGCGGCCTTGCCGATCCAGGCGAGCGGTTCGCGCTCGGTGTTGAACGTCGGACCGGCGAGGAACAGCGTGACAAGGTTCTCATTGATCTGTGCATCCGTGGGCGGGAAGTTGGGTGCGTCCCAGTTCACTACCCAGACGCTTTTGTCGGGGTTAGCCTGCAAGTAGTCCAATGCGTTGTTCAGGGATGTGAATCCGGTGTTGGGGCCGCCTTGTGTGACTTGTACGTCGGGGAGCTCGTTGCGGCTCCACATCGTTGGAAAATACCGATTCCCGATCGAAAACGTCCTTCGAATGGAGTCCTGCAAGTAGCTTTGCGATTCGGCCGCGTCGAGTCGTTCCGGAACCGCAAGCTCGACACGGATGCCAGCCAACTCACGCCAGTTATTTTTATCGTCAGGTTTGACCGTGTAGAAGTATTTCGCGTTGCTCGCGTAGCGTGAGTGAAGCAGCAGCGGGAACTTGGTCATGTACTTGCGATAGAAACCTCTGAATGTTTCTGTGCCTCGGTTGCCGTATGCAATACCCGCTACCGACTGGAGCGTCGTAAAGGACTTCGGATCGGTCCGCACCATGTCGTCGTTCTTGTTCGGAGACGCGAGTCCTTGCGTCCACAGCAATTGCCATTCTGTCGGGTAGTCCATGCGTTGCAATGGATTCAACCAGATCAAACCCACGACCTGCGCGACGAACGGCTTCGCCGCCGCCTCTTCCGCGGATGGCTCCGCATGCGTTACCGATTCCGTCGTGGGTGCCGCGTGGGCTGACCGTACCGTGGCCATGGTGAACAAGAGCACCATGAGCGCAGCCAAGCTGGGTACGACTACAAATCGTTTCATCCAATCTCCTATTTCCAGTTGTATCGGGTCCGGTTGTTCTACGTGCGCCATCAATGAGGCCATGAGTACGGCCGCGATCATCCATGCTGCGACCGCAACGGCGGCACGTCGTGGCCATGTAGCGATCAGTGCCTTCATATCGCTCCCCCGACCTTCAGATAGAACTGACCTTCTCGTTCATCCGTCATCGTGTCCGGCATCTTGCCTTCACTGCTATCTGCATGGACCCATTCATGCATCGGAAGCCCGTCAAGCTCTCCGCGCACAAAGTACTCTGTGTATTTCTTGTTTAGACTATCGTTGGGAATACCGTCTCCCATCCGCCAATCCGCCTCAATCCGCAAGTCGTAGAGTTGATCTGGCGTCAGATAGCAAACCCCGATCGCCACGTCGTACGCAAGTGCCTTTTTGGCATGCTCCGGATTGGTCATCGTCGTGGAATGATTCGTCGGGCTGTTGGTCGAGCCACGATCGAGCCAATCGACAATCTGTTGATCGCGCCATTCCTTGTAGCCCGCCGGCATTTCGCTCTTGCCGTCCTCGCCGATCACGTGGCCATCACCATCGAGCCATTCCGTATTCAGCGTGCGCCGCGCTTCCATT
>NZ_CAJPGH010000043.1:0-42906 GCF_905339605.1 Burkholderia sp. BCC1972
AAAAGGCGGGGGTTTTTGCATTGGCGCGGCAGAAATGTGCGCGGTGCCCGTCCAGCCTCGAATCCCGCGTCCTCAAGCGATACTCCAGTCAATTTGATCCACGGGTAATACGCTGTGTTCAGTTTCCGGTGCGCTCTGATAGCACGGAGAACCCCAGACAAGGAATGATGGCGTGCTGACTCTTGAACAGTGACGAAGCGTTCCGTTACGGGGGTACGTGACTTATGATTGATGTTAGCCATTTCCGACTCCTGCGTTGAGTTGGTGGTGGTCAGCGGGTCGTATGGGTGGCAGCCCATGCGGCCCGCGCTTTTTGCGGTGATGCTGTTTGAGTCTACCTAACTGGGCATCTCGAAATATGGAAACTTCGAGAGATGGCCGAACGGCATAGCTGGGAAAGAACTCCGCAACATCCCGAAATCAAACCGGCTTGATTTGCTGCGTCGATATATCAACGCAAAACTTAAGGGGTTGTGCTCAAATAATGCGGTCATTGACAACTCCCCGAACAGCAATCGACAGAATGTCGCGGAGTTCAGCTCGAACAACCTTCGCTTCTAGCGCCAGATCCACTGTAGCGAATGCGACGGCATGTCCTTGAATCGTAAATGACTCGTGGAGGCAAACATCAACCGCTGGGTGCAAAAACAGCCCTGATGCTTGATCCCACAATAGATCGACCCCCTCTTGCGATCGCAAATACGTATACATTTGATATAGGTAAGGACTCTTCAGACTTGCGTCACGAAAGCGGCTTGCAGCAAGAATCGATGTGAACTTGGCGTAGGGCGACTTAGTTGATGAGACGCCGTACACTAAAAATCAAAGACTTACGAAGACGCCCGCCACAAGCACTTTGTGGCGACGACGGAGTTGTTGCGACTGGTCTACTTCCGCGCCGAAGTAATAGCGTCTGGGTGCGACCCCAATAACGCGTGAGCTCTCTGAGCGGCTCGTGCGATCCTCGGAAGGTCCAGGCCTAGAAAAAGCTCAAGAGCGTCTCCAAGAGCGGGAAAATCTGCGAGGGTGGGACGCCGCGTCCCGTGAGCTGGCTTCAACTGACCCTGGCCCCGAACACGGCCGGCCCCACTGCGATTCCTCTGTGGAGCACGGCCATGAAATCGGATCGGATCTGTGCCGCCTGCGGCACACCCTTCACTCCGCTCTTACACATCCCGCATCAACGCTTCTGCTCGGCCAAGGCATGTCAGTGTGCTCGCCGGCGTGCATGGCAGCACCAGCGCATGCGAGTCGATCCCGACTATCGCGAGAATCAGATCCGCGCCCAGGCCAGCTGGCGGGCCCGACATCCTAACTACTGGCGCCACTACCGCGAGACGCACTCAGCCTATCGCGATCGCAATTGCGCGATGCAGCGACGACGAAATGCGCGGCGCACTGCTAGTGCTGTTGCAAATATGGACGTGTGGCCGGCCCATCGCCCACTGGCATCTGGGTTTTATATCCTGCGCAACGCGGTTGAGGCCGGCGTTGCAAAGATGAACGCGTGGACGGTGCACATCGCCGTGCTATCTGAGCCGAGGCCGGTTCTGGCGTGATTGCAAAGAGATGACGTGTTCGACAAGGGTCTATGGCCTGCTACCTTGGCTGTGTACTCGCTCGCATTCGACGTCATTGCAAGGCGCGACGCGTTCGCCGATACAAGTCCTCGTAGCTGATGTCGGGGACGGCGCAGCGAGGAGCGGTTGCCGGTGGGAGCTGGATCGTGGACCTCGATTGCACATGCGAATCCGTTGATGAGCAGGCCTGCAGGATGCGGGCTGCTGAATACGTTCGGATGTCGACGGAGCACCAGCAATACTCGACGGAGAATCAGCGTGATCGCATTCGCGACTACGCTGCTCGTCGCGATCTCGAGATCGTGCGGACCTACGCCGACGAGGGCAAAAGCGGTTTGCGTATCGATGGGCGCCAAGCGCTGCAGCAACTGATCCGGGACGTGGAAACCGGCATGGCCGATTTCCAGGTGATCCTCGTCTACGACGTAAGCCGCTGGGGACGATTCCAGGATGCAGACGAAAGTGCCTATTACGAGTACATCTGCCGGCGCGCTGGCATCCAGGTCGCCTATTGCGCCGAACAGTTCGAGAACGACGGCTCGCCAGTTTCGACGATCGTCAAAGGCGTGAAGCGCGCGATGGCCGGTGAGTACAGCCGCGAGTTGTCAGCGAAGGTCTTCGCTGGCCAATGTAGGTTGATCGAGCTCGGTTTCCGGCAAGGCGGGCCTGCAGGCTATGCGTTACGCCGGATCCTCGTGGACGAACATGGCCTCATGAAGGGGGAATTGCAGCGCGGTCAACACAAGTGCCTGCAGACGGACCGCGTCATTCTGATGCCTGGCCCGGAAAGCGAGGTTCGAATAGTCAACCTCATCTACAGCTGGTTCATCGACGAGTCACTCAACGAGCACGAGATCGCCGCACGCCTGAACGGCATGAACGTTCATACGGACCTTGGCCGACCTTGGACTCGGGCGACCATTCGGGAGGTGCTGACCAACGAGAAGTACATCGGCAACAATGTCTACAACCGTGTGTCGTTCAAGCTGAAGAAATCGCGAGTCACGAATCCGTCGGAGATGTGGATACGCAAGGAGGGTGCGTTCGAATCCATCGTGCCGAGCGAAACGTTCTATACCGCGCAGGGCATCATGCGGGCGCGCGCCCGGCGCTACTCAAGTGAGGAACTGATCGAGCGTCTGCGAAACCTGTACCGAAGCCGAGGCTTTCTATCGGGCGTCGTGATCGACGAAACGGAAGGCATGCCGTCCACCTCAGTCTATGTGTATCGCTTCGGTAGCCTGATTCGTGCGTACCAGACGGTTGGCTTCACGCCAGGTCGTGACTATCGTTACATCGAGACGAATCGCTTCATTCGGCAACTGCACCCAGAGATCGTTGCCGAGACGGAAAAGAAGATCGCTGATCTCGGCGGATCCGTGTCGCGTGATCCGGCGACGGACCTGCTGACCGTGAATCGGGAGTTCACTGCCTGCATCGTGCTGTCACGGTGCCAGGTGCGCGGCAGCGGTCGTAACCACTGGAAGGTGCGATTCGATACGAGCCTGCTGCCGGATATCACCGTGGCCGTCAGGTTGGACCAGAGCAATTCGACGGCGCTCGACTACTACCTGTTGCCGCATATCGATTTTTGGCAGCCTCGTATCAGCCTCGCTGACTGGAATCCGATCGAGTTCGAGAGTTATCGCTTCGAAACGCTGGACTACTTATACGGTATGGCACAGCGAGCTCGGCTGAGGAGAAGAGCATGACTCAGCGTGAACAGCCCGGTGAGGTTCGGATGATCCCCATCAGTCAGATCGAGGTGATCAATCCTCGCGAGCGTAATGGTCGAGTTTTCGACGAGATCGTCACCAACATCAAGACGATTGGCCTGAAGAAACCGATTCTGGTCACGCCACGGGCAACGGCAAGTGGCGTGGAGAAGTATCTGCTCGTGTGTGGGGAGGGACGACTGAAGGCGTTCCGATCGCTCGGCGAAACGACGATACCAGCGCTGGTGGTGAGCGTGAGCGACGAAGACGCGTTCATCATGAGCCTGACGGAGAACATCGCGAGACGGCAGTGCCGACCGCTCGAGTTGCTCGCCGGCATACGCGAACTGCAAGAGCGCGGATACGCACCGAAGGTGATCGCCGAGAAGACGGGGCTCACGCAGCACTACGTGCAGGGAATCCTGACGCTGCTGCATCAGGGTGAGGAGCGTCTCGTGATCGCTGTGGAGAAAGGCCGAATTCCGCTAAACGCAGCGTTATCGATTGTGGGTGCCGGCGACGATGATGAGGCAATCCAAGCAGCACTCCAGGAGGCATATGAATCGGGGAGATTGCGCGGGCGCCAGCTGATGGACGCTCGGCGCGTCATCGAGCGCAGGAAAGCGCTCGGCCGCACGGCGAATCGAAACATGACGCGCAAGGTGATGGACGTGACCACATCGAGCCTCGTCCGAACGTATCAGCATGAAGTTGAGCGGCA
Organism: Burkholderia sp. BCC1972; assembly: GCF_905339605.1. Lineage (NCBI taxonomy): Bacteria > Pseudomonadati > Pseudomonadota > Betaproteobacteria > Burkholderiales > Burkholderiaceae > Burkholderia > Burkholderia sp. BCC1972. The sequence goes on from NZ_CAJPGH010000043.1 coordinate 4,017, forward strand.
GAAAACGATGGTGCGGAAGGCAGAGTTTACGCAGCAGCGGTTGCTGTTCATTGTCGGCGCCCTCAGGCAGCTATTTGCCGACGAGAACTTCGTCAATCTGCTGCGCGCCGAGGAACTGGCGACTCTGCCGAAGTATCTGGCGGAACGTGTATGGCCGAGCGGGAGTCCAGCATGACCGGCGTAGCACTTGGGTTCATTCCGGAACCACTCTCCGTTCCGATCACGAGCATCCTGCCATCACGGCGCACGCCGGCCGGCATGATGAACTCGCGAAAGTTCAGGCAGATCATAAGCTCCATCGAAGAGGTGGGCCTGATCGAGCCGCTTTCAGTGACGCCGGTCGATCAGGCATCGGGCAACCACGTTCTGCTTGATGGACATCTTCGCTTGATCGCATTGCAGGAACTCCAGTTCAGCGCCGTGTCGTGCCTCGTTGCCACGGACGATGAGAGCTACACGTACAACAACCGCGTCAATCGACTATCGACCATCCAGGAGCACTTCATGATTCGTCGGGCCGTTGAACGAGGGGTGTCCCCGGAGCGGCTCGCGAAAGCGCTGTCGGTAGATGTGTCGCAGATCATCAAGAGGATTGCATTGCTGGATGGGATTTGCGCTGAAGCGACCGAGCTCCTGAAGGACCGGCAGTTTTCACCTGAGCTCGCGCGAGCTCTGCGGAAGATGAAGCCGACACGGCAGGTCGAATGTGTCGAGCTCATGGTGGCAGCAAACAACCTGTCTGTCTCGTACGCTGAAGCGTTGCTCGTTGCGACGCCGGCTTCGCGACTGGTTGAAGGGAAGAAACCGAGGAAGCTTGCCGGCGTGAGCCCCGAGCAAATGGCGAAGATGGAGCGGGAGATGAGCAATCTGCAGGGACAGTACAAGGTAGTCGAGCAGACTTATGGACAGGACGTGCTCAACCTCGTGCTGGCAAAGGGCTATCTTGCGAGGCTGCTTGAGAACGAGTCCGTGCGCCAGTACCTGCAAGCCCAACAAGCGGACTTGCTATGCGAGCTCCAGTCTGTCGTCGATACGATTGCCTTAGAGCAGCCAGCCCTCGAAGCGGCGACAACGGAATAGAGGCGGGTCTAAGCGGCATGGGACTATTCACAATGCCATACTGGAACGCGTCCCATCATTTAGTCGGCTTTACCGACTCTCAGCCGAACACATGTTGTGCGTGGGCCACATATGCTAGCGGTCGATTGGCCAGAGCATGATCTCCCCTCATGCTGTTGATTGCTTGGTAAATGACGTTAGTAAGCGTCAACGCGGCGCCCGCCCGGCCGGCCGGGCTACTGGGGTCTGTTGCGTAGAGTGATAGTCCAGCGCCGCCCAACGGAACTAGCGAGCCAAAAACTATATCGCCGAAGGACGGACGCATTGCATCTTCGATCTCCGCAATGCGCGATTTGCAGCTTAGCAAAAATGCTTCGTTAGCCTCAACGCGGCCATTCGCGTCGGGAAGCGTTGCCACGTATGCGCAATGGGCTTCGACTTGCGCACGTAGCGGGGGAAGAAGGTGGCCATGCTGGCGCTTGAACCGCACTAGTTTGTCCAACTCCACCGGGCCTGTAGGGGTTGGTAACAGATGCTGTAATACGACTTCACGGCTCTTATGATGGTGCAAGGGGCGTACCGAGCGGCTAAGACTCGAGTTGAGCCCTGCAGCGAAAACCATCTTGTTGGTTACGGGGGTGGCGTCGACCTCAGGAACCGCGCCTAAACATGCGGCAAGATAGGACATGAACAAGTTTGCGGTGGGAGTCTCAACGTCGTACCACACGCCATCAACCTGCTCGGCGAGACCCGATTCCACAAGAAAGTGCGGTATTTCACCCAATTTCTCGACATGAATTCGAGTCGTAGCTCGTGGCGAAAGTGCGGGCTCGATGCGTTTAGAGTTTCGTCTCAATCGTTGTTCGATTAGTTTAATGAAACTCTCATCAAAGCTGCGTACATGATGTATGTACTGAGCCGGTATTACGGGCTCCACGAGTCCTTCTGTTAGAAGTTCCCGCATGAAATCACTCATCTGATCGGGGCGTGTCATATAGTCCATCGGCACGATCGACGATAGCCTGTCCCAATACAGCAATGACTTGACTGTCCATGCATCGTCGGGAAGTGCGATGTAGGGGAAATAGAGGGCGTTGGCGCGCATGGTCTGCTTATAATTTAAGGATCTTATCGTTCGAGATAAGAATGTGATGCATGGGTGCTAGCGCAATCCGATAGCGCGCTCCATCGCCTCACGATTGGCTCTGAGAATTTCATTTCTCTCTGATTCGTTATCGACCGCGAATTGAAGAAGGTATTCGAAAGGATCGATGTTGTGGCTCTTTGCGACCTCGTCCAAAGCCTTGGCTGTTTCAACTTGTCGGAGTTCATCGAGTTTTACTCCGAGCATGTCCGCAACTTCTTGACTGATTTCGTTGACGCGCGCTCTCGCCTTCGGGAATTTTGACAAAAACTGCTCATATCCGGATGTAATTTGCTGGTCGGATAAAAATGACAGGCTCATTGATATAAATGTCACGAGAGTTGAATGTGTTATGAGATTTACCACGCCCGCCCGTATTTGGTCAAGTGGATGTTGTGAAAAAACCTCCTGTCGCACGGTTAATCGACATCGAGTACAAGAGGCGAGTAAATATCATACTTGAATCAATATACTTGATCTGCCGCCACTGGGAACGGCATGACAATTTTGTAGTTGCGAAGTGACGGTGTCGCGGTGATGGTTTTTGTTGAATCAAATTGCCGTTGGCGGATAGTGAAATAATTCGCGTGAAAATATGGGGGTGTGCAAACATGTCGAATGGCAAGAAAAATAGAGGCCTTGGAGAGTTAAGTAAGATCATATTTGGCGCAATTACAGGAAATCTATCCGTCGTCGCGTCGGTATCTGCATTGGCAATCGGCGGTTTAACGCTGCTGATGTATGCTTTGAGTATTGGGCAGCTGCCAGATTTTACGTGGAATGAGCTCACCGGAACTTTGCTTGCGGTATGTGCGACGGGGGTGTTGGTAGTCACGGTAGTCGTAATGTATTGTCTGAGTGCGGGATATTTCGCCAGGGCGGCATTGGAATCAGTGTATCCAGAGGCGGCATTACACACGTCTACGTCGCTTCCGGATCCAGATGCACCAGTCGAACCATATGTGAGGCTAATCCGTGGCCCGTTTATCTTTGGTGTGACCTGTATTAGTGTGCTCGCATGGATTGCACTATTCATATGTGCGATGGACGGAACTCTGATTTCACCTCATAACGAGCACCTTGTCGGTGCGTTGATCATTGCATTTGCTACTGCAGTGACACTGCTCTTTGTCGATTGGCGTAGATTCCGTCGGCAATGGCTGAGAAAAGCACTTCTCAGCATATTCAGTGGTGCCGTAGTGGCACTAGTCGTAATCATGACCGCATGGTCTGTCGGACCCAACAACCTATCGACAAAGGCGACAGTACGATATTTGGGGCAGCCAATATCTATTGATTGGGCCACGTACAGTGTCGCATTGCTCAATAATGTGATTTTGGTGGGTGTGTTGGTGGTCGCAGCCACCACGATTCTACTGAACATTCAGGTGATTGCCGCGCACATAAGACGTGCGGCGCGCTGGTGCACTAAATTCATTCCCTGGAAGATGCCGTCATGGCTGAGTGTGACTTTGGCTCGCACGTCACGCGTCGCGTTGGGAAATGCATCTGATCGGAGACTCGTGAAAGCAAAGATCTATGTCACGATTGTGTTCTGTTGCTTCACAATTGGCGTGTTTTTGACAGCATATGCGATGGCGAGTATAGGAAGCAAAAATGACTGGAACGTCAATTTCTTCTTTGTTGTTTCGTTGCTCACGGTCTTGAATTGGGTTTCATTTTCCGTGAGGCATTGGAGGGAACGTGCAGGTCTGGGTCTTGTAACGGCCGCGCTGGTATTTCTTACTTACCCTATTGTGGTTAATAATCCAGTATTGTTCCCCCGGGCAATCGTGTCGATGCTAGGGTTGGGTAATGAGCGACTTGATGTCGTTGCTCTATCTAGTAAACAATGTGCAACGTTGGCTAACTATGGTGTAAGTTGCATAGCTGATAATGACAGGGCGATAACACTCGCAAATGTGAATATGCTCAACCGGTTGGGTAACTCAATAGTGTTGGAGCTTCTGATAAAGGACGAAAGAGCTGATAAGAAGACTGCGATCGTAGCTTCGAGCGTAAATGATTTGGCGCCTCCTTCGTCTAGCTTCGGACAGGTCTCAAAGATGCCGACAACTCTAGTTGCGAATTCGCTAATGGGGGCGAGCAGTCCGTCGGCAAAATTTTGCGATAAATCCTTGTTGTCAAACATTAGTTCAACTGATGCGATCAAAGTCGATGCACTGCGTTGTGTAGAGCTCGTCGTTCCGAAGGATCAGGTGCTTGGATATTCAAAGGTAAGTTGGCGAAACTACCGAGGTGAATATACAGCATATCGACCTGGTCCAATTAAGCCGCCGGCGACGGTGAATGTGACAACTTCCTCAGCAGCAGAAAAGAGAGGTGTAGCGGCAGCTGTCTCAGCGGCGACGACATCGCAGACATACAATTGAACGTGGCATATGTCGGATCTGCACGATCGACGACATCATTTCGTAGGGCCAATCGCCCGGCATAGAATAGTGCTGAGCGGAGCACGCCTCCCCGGCGCTGTCGCGGTCCGGCGTGCTCTCATTGTTCACTATGGGCGACCTCCGCAATGAGCAAGAGGGCAACGATATTCCTCGACATCGATGGGGTCCTACATCCAAATTCTGTGGGCGACCTCGAATACGGCCCCAACGGACCGGTGGTGGTCGGCCAGGGAGTTTGTTCACTGCAGACCAAACTCGCCGAACGGGTTAACGGGAAAGCGGTCGACATCGCAATCCATAGCACCTGGATCTATATGTTCGACCTCAAACGCTTGCAGGATGAGTATCTGCGTGAGCTGAGTGCGGCCGCCAAAATTTATCTCACGAACCGGCGTATCGAGAGCCGCTCGCTACGGATAATGGACTACATGCGAAGGCGCCGACTGACTTTGGCCGATGTCTTAATTCTGGACGACGCCCCCAAGGAATTTGCGTCCACGCCGGAACTGCAATCCCGCCTCGTCGTATGCGATCCAGCGCGCGGGATAGACGATCCCGCGGTACTTCAACGGATCGATGAGTTCGTATGCTAGGCGATCACAATCGATATCAGTCGGAACACGGTTGGGTAGCATGCGTGGATTACGTTCCACCTTGCGTCGCGTAACGCAGGGCACGGGCGTCGTGTAGTGCGTGGTGTCGGCCACCAAATTGCTTGTAGTAAGACTCCAACCGGACCTGGTCGGCCTGATCACGTACAAGCAGCCCTTGCCAGCCATTCGGTACACCATCGAGGGTGTCTACAAGAAGATCCCAGTCTCCGGGGAAATCCATACAGAAGATGCCGCTCTCGAACGGTCGGAGCCACTCGAGCAGTGCTGACCGAAGGTTCTCTCGAGAGAACACACGATCAGGATATTGACCTAGCTGTGGCAACACCGCTTCATGGACGAACGGGCTGCAGGTGCGTCGATCGAAATCGTCGCGTTCACCGTAAAATTCACGGCCGTCTTCGGCGACCAATGCAATGCTGATCAGTTCGCAATCGATGAAATCGGTGAATTCAGTGTCGACGTAAACTCGCATCGTTGGCTCGCTTGCTTTGCGCACTCAGTTGATCAAGGTCTGACACCTCCGCATCATGCAAACAAGTTGCATGGTGGTCGTCACGTGCCATCGTAGCGTGGACCGGACCGTCGTTGAACGGCGGTTCGTCACACATCCGGTTCTATGCTGGCGGATTTGTCCCAGTCGACTGGTTTGCGGATCCAATACTGTCGCCCGCCATCAACTGACGGACCCGTGATCATCTCTATGCCGTGCTGTACTGCCCAATCTGGGGCATTGCGTACGGAGATTCCGGCTGACCGTGCGAACACGGCCAATGGTAGAAATGTTGCGGTGAAGTCCCGCAGGTCGTCTATGTTGACGGCTCGTATTGTGCGATTCCGCCGTCTAGCGATTCGTGTCCTAACGAGTCCGGCGTTGACGAGGTGGTACATCACTTCCTGTTTGATGCCGAGCCGCTGAGCAGCCTCAACGATGGACATCAACGTTTGCGATTTCGATGGAGTTCGGACCTATCCGTGATTTCGTGGGCGAGGCATATCATGAGAGGCAAAAGTCATGGATATGCCGATGAAGAAGAAAAGGCAAACTGTAGCGCGTCAGGCAGCGGCCCGCGGGCCGCTGCCTGAACTGCCTAAGGAACTGCTGGACCAGTTGGTCAAGGGGCCGATGACACCGGCCGAGGTGCAGGACTTGATGCTGGCGTTCAACAAGGCAGTCATCGAGCGCGCGATGGGCGCCGAGATGAATCTGCATCTGGGCTACCCGCCGGGCCAGTCCAAGCCAGCCGGCCAAGCCAACGAGCGCAACGGCGCCAGCGGCAAGACGGTCATCACCGATCGCGGCCCGGTCCGGGTCGACGTCCCCCGCGATCGCGACGGCAGCTTCGAACCGATCCTAATTCCCAAGCATGAGCGCCGCTTCACCGGCTTTGACGAGCGCATCATCGCGATGTATGCCCGCGGCATGAGCGTGCGCGAGATTCAAGGGTTTCTGGCTGAGCACTACGGCACCGAGGTGTCTCCCGACTTCATCAGTTCGGTCACTGACGAGGTAATGGCCGAGGCGCTGAGCTGGCAGAGCCGCCCACTTGAGACGATGTATCCGGTCGTCTTCTTCGATGCGCTGCGGGTCAAGATCCGTGACGACGGAGTGGTCAGCAACAAGGCCGTCTATCTTGCGCTGGGCATCCAGGCCGACGGCCAGCGCGACGTGCTGGGCCTCTGGATCGAGCAGACCGAGGGGGCCAAGTTCTGGCTCAAGGTGTTCAACGAACTGAAGACGCGCGGCTGCCAGGACATCCTGATCGCCGTGGTCGATGGCCTGAAGGGGCTCACCGAGGCCATCAGCGCAGCCTATCCGCGGACCACCGTTCAGACCTGCATCGTGCACCTGATCCGCAACAGCCTCGAATACGCCAGCTACAAGGACCGTAAGGTGCTCGCCGCCGCGCTGCGCCCGATCTACGCGGCTGCCAGCGAAGAGGCGGCACGGCAGGCGCTGCAAGACTTCGCCGACGGGCCTTGGGGCGCGAAGTACCCGACGATCGTGCAGTCGTGGCAACGCGCGTGGGAGCACGTCGTGCCGTTCTACGTGTTTCCGCCGGAGATTCGACGGGTCGTTTATACGACAAACGCCATCGAGAGTCTGAACATGCAACTGCGCAAGATCATCAAGACCCGTGGTCACTTCCCGAACGACGAGGCGGCCATCAAGCTGCTCTGGCTGGCGCTGCGCAATGTACTGGCCAAGACCGTGCGGTCCGCATTCGACTGGAAATCAGCGATGAACCAGTTTGCTATCCTGTTCGGCGAGCGATTTATGCAGGCGCGTGGGTAACACGTTGTTCAACCGCCTCGCCCACAAAAATGCGGACAGGTTCTGGAGTTCGACTGGCCGAAATTGCGTCGCCCTTGTCGATGTAGATTGTTCGCAATGTCGGCGTTTTGTCACGCGCGACAGCAAGGCGTACTGTGCCGTCGGTGAGTCGACGGACGAACGCGGCGGATGCGTCAATAGAGACATACAGCCGCAAAGCCTCGGCGATGCTAATCGGGTCTTCAAGGGGCCGAATGCCTTGGCCGCCGGCAGCCACAATGCTATCGAGTAGACGATCGAGTGACTTCGTATTGATCCGTTTTCCATTCGTGTCAATTATGCCGGCCTGAGCCAGTGCCTCGACACGTTTGACCGACATCTTAATGTAGCGGGCAGCAGTCTTCGGCGCGACGAGCGACCTCTGGATCTCCATGAGACGCTGAACATCGGTCTCATTGATCACAAACTTCTTTCGTCCTGTCCGAGTTCGTCGAATCGGCGCCACTTCGCCTGTCTGGGCGAGCATATTGGCAATCGTTCGGCTCCCGATTGGCCGACGACCGGGCTGATCAGTGTCTGCCGCAGCCTTAACAATTCTTCGTCTCCACGCGACCATAGGCTCATTGCCTGACGTATGCTCTACGTATTGGTCTAATAGATCGAGCATCCAGCGACGCTGAGCGTCGTTCAACTGCTTGCGCAACATGACGAGCAACTGCGGGAACGCTTCTGATAGTAGCGGGACGTTCTGTCCCTCGGTTCGAGGAGCGCGGAGGCGACTCAGCAGTTCGAAGCAATCACAACGATCGCCCATCAATGGCGCACCAGCCGTCACGACGATTCGCTCGATATTCTGTGATTGCCGCGAGGACTTCTTCAACGGTTTGCCGTCTAGTCCGAACATTGACAATGCCCCAAGAAAGCGGGCGAGGCCCCAACGATCGGAAGCAGATAGCAGACCAGCACCGGTCTCGAACTGGTCGTTCAGCAACTGCAGGACATCATCCGAAAATGCTTCAACCTCCGCGCTTTGGAGCGATGCGCCGCAACTGCAAGTCTCGAAGCGAACGTGTTTCCAGCGCAACGTTCGTCTGCACATCGCGCATTGCGAAGTGAGCCAGCATTTGTGAACGAAGCATCCGGTGTTCCCCGCGTACCAATCATCACGCCAGTAGCTATCAGATGTTGCGAGGCAGTAGGGGCACCAGCGCACAACGCCGTGAGTCTTCGGTAGGTCTGGCCCGGAGTAGGTGAGCCAACTAGGTCTGGAAAGACCGTTCGCGAATGCGACGCGTAAGCGATAGCCTAGAAAACTTTCGTTGGAATGTGCGGAGGGGCGCACCAAGAAATGGCCCGAGAACAAGGCCATTCCAATGGTGCGCCAGTGTTTGCCATTGACCGGCTCGCGATTCATGACGGTAACAATGAAAGCTGGCCCGGCATGTGCTCTTCGTACTTGCGCCGCGCAGTTTCTATGCGTCTGAGCTTCCGGAGGAGTTCGACTGCATATTGATCAATGAAATAGGCGGATAGACTGGCATCGTCGGGTTTCTTGAAAACCGGTAGCTTTCCACTAAGTGCCTCGTTCACCAAAGCGAGCGAGGCAGTCATTGGGCGCTGATGCCAGGACATCCATTGGCCGAAGAGTGGATAGAGTAGAGGGCCGCCAGCAGCAAAAGGCCGCGATACGCTGTCTAAGGTTCTGCAGACATCAGCCACATCCGATTTCCGAACGAAAGTGTACTTACCAACAGTGACTGGACGAAGCAATCCCATAGCTGAAAGCGCAGCGTATCCTCGGTGCTCAGTGTGCGATCTGCTGTGTACGTGCCGTAAGGGAACCAGTGATGCGAACCATCGCCGGCACGCCTCGACGGTCCGCTGCGGAAGATAGGTCTGATACGTCATGCCATATGCGACGATGCGAGCATCTGAACCAAGCCTGTTCAGTGCAAGGTGCTTCAGAACACTACGCGGGCATCCGATGGAAGACACAGCTTCATGGAGCCTGACATAGTCGTGTGGTACACCGTGACAATTGGGGCGATACTGGTGGGCCGCCGCAGTACTGTCCGACCAGTCGCTCATAAAATATCTTTGTCGCAGTTCTTCGATAGGTAGCTTCGACAAGCAGGTTGGTCGATGAGGCTCCTCAAGCAGCATGCGACGAAGACGGGAAAGTATTGTGAGCCTTGGCGCGCCCGTAGCCTCCTGCAAAAATGCGCGTATGCCGTCCAAGTTCGGCTCGAACGAAAGCTGTTTTTTTTCGATTATCTCGGCGATTCGGATCGATCGTGGGACATCAAGTTGTCGATATCCGATTTCGTCTACAGTTGCCGCAACTGCGTCGAATAGCGCTTCCAAGAACAGTATGCAAGTGAGTTGAGCATACGCCTGCGGAACTTGGCCGTCGATGATCAAGCGTTCGAAACCAGACCATAGTCGCTGATAGTGACGCCGTTCGACTGGCATGGGGCATACCGCGCCTTCACATAGCTGTTCATTCGTCACCTCGGTGAGGAAATGTTTGTCGGATTGCTTGTAGCCGAGTGTCATCACCGGTTCGGCTAGATCATCTTTGAGGCGAACACTATGGATAGTGCACATCTCGAGCCGCGTTAGGCGCCAGCGTGATCGGATGTACCGTGACTCCAGCATGCACTCGGGGCAATACCGAATCTTGTTGGCGCGGGTGACAACGCTCCAACGCGGTAACGCTAAATCGCCCCAAACAGGATAGCCCGTTGAATTGGTCGCAGCTGTTGCCGCGAGTGTGGGGCGAATCCTCTCGATATCGCCCAGTCGAGGGCGGTATGTACCGTTTGCTCTGGCAACTCTGAATAAGTACGTCTCGGACCACTCATCCGGTTGAGGAGCCGGACGATACAATGGCTGACCGCATGGAATCGTGAACTTCATATTAGCGCTCCACAGGTGCAAATGGTTCGTCGCCCTTCACCAGCGGCATCTTGTTGAACTGTTTGTGGAAGGGATTTCTAGCGTCAGGACAGCCGGGGTAGATGACGGCTCGGAAAGCCTCGGCAAGGACCGAGGTAGTTAACTGCGGGGCCGGCTTTGCATAAGCTAATTCGACGGCCCGAACCAAGAGCCTACGAATGTCGCGAAGTCGCCCGTCAGTCGCAAATGCGAATACCCGGACCATGACCTTGTTCGAAATGTCCACTGTAGGCAGGTCTCTCAGATATCCCTTGAAAACGTTCAGTACGCTTCGGAACTCATGTTCGGCTCGGGCGTTTGCGACGGAGAAGCGCTCGATTTCGACGACTTCTCTGAAACGTCCACGCAATTGATCGTTGGTCGCGAGTACACGCCTACTGCGGGGGATGCCAGCAAGGACAAACGACACCCTAGTTGCATCGACGAGACGTTTGAGCCAATCCGCGGTGGTATGTAAGGTCTTTTCTCCACCTCGATCGACCAGATGATTAACCTCGTCGACAATGACAATTCTGACGCGACATGTTTTGATCAGGAAGACGAGTCTAGCTGTTAGGTCAGCTTCCTTTCCAAGATTCCACTTGGGATCGCCGAGTGCTAGGAGCATGGTGCTCGCCATCGATTTTGGGGAGGGGGCTTGCCCAAGCGGCACATAAAGCACGGGTATCTCGGTGAGTTCTTGGTGCTCAATGACGGGATGCTTCCGAGCGTAATTGCTGAGGAGAGTCGACTTGCCTACGCCAGACTCGCCTATCAGCATGAGGTGCTCCGCTTCCTCATGTATGCACTGGTATTCGTACATATGTTCCAACCTCGCGAGCACACGCTTGACGTGATGAAAGTGAATGAAGTTCGATCTGGTATCCTTAATAATTAAGGCAAGAGAGGAATCAATTTTCACGATCAACCTCAATATCGAAGGAATCGAGATCAACATCGATGAGCTCATCTGCATTCGACGAAAGCAGATCCGAGTTGATATCGGATTGTTGCATCAAGGGAGGCACTTGGGGGCGGTTAGCTGATTTGGATGTGATGTGTCCCTGCCGAGCACCACGTTTGCGGTCTTTGAGCTTCTTCGAGAGCATTGCGTCGTTGCTCATCTCACGAATTATTTCCTCCGCACTTGCCCGAGTTCGTTGGTACACGTCAACACTTTTGCATTGATTCTTCACAGCCTTGGCTTGCTCCACCGTTAGATTCTGATACTGATCATCGATGTTGCGTGCGCTGAAGTACCGATTTTCGATCGGGTCCCATACATAGATCACACCAGCGTTTTCGTACGGCGCCTTGATATGTACGGTAGGTTTAGCCGGCATCATGAGCCGCAGGGCGTGTAGCTCTTGTGAGGTGTAACGGAAGGTGTTGTGGTCGATGCCGTAGGGCTGGAGTGCGCATTCGGCATGTTCGCCGAATTCAATGCTTAGATCCTCGGCATTGCATTTCAACAATGGAGGATGTGCAGTGGCACCCTCGTTCCAGACGTCGATTGGCGCGCGACCGTCTAGTCCTTTATGAGGCCTCAGGTGGTAAATCTGTGTGATCCAGATATGAATCATCTCATTGAGCTTCTCGAACGTAAGGCATGCGTCGTCTTCCGCCTTGAATCCGATGCGTTGATGAACTTTCGCGAGGGTGGTGCCGGGAAGTTTGTGTATGAAAGAGTAGTTGAACGTTTTGAGAAAACGTTCGACAAATGGTTTGTCGTTTGGGGAACGTGATGCCGCGTATTCGCAGACCACACCCAAATTGTTCATCGCGTCAACAACCGCCTCAGCATGCATCTCTCTCCCGTTGTCCATGAGTAAGCGTTCAGGCCAACCATGGCATGGCCATTCGTGCTCCAACCCCGGAAAGCGCTCTCGCAGATAGCTCTTGGGCATCATGGCGTGCCGTAACGCTTCGAACACCGCATGGACGCCATGTCCGGCTGAACTGATACAGAAACCAAGAACGCATCTGGAAAACCGATCGATGACGACCGTGAATATCGGCCTATCGATAGCATTGCCACTCGCGTTCGTGTAAATGAGATCTATGGGCGTATGGTCGATTTCGACGATCTCGAGGATTCGCGATACCTGTCGTGCGCGATGCTGGTCAGCGAAGCGGCGCCGAGCTTCGCGCAAGCCAAAGCGAGCTGCGGTTCGGTCGTATGCCGCGAGGTCATGGATGCGCCTTTGAACTGTACGGAGCCCTGGAACATTGAGCCACTCTGACTCGATGCGCAGCGAGTTTTGCAGTTGAATTTCGAGAAAAACCGCGTTGTGGACAGCCTCGGCTGTCCCCGTTTTGCTATCGAGGAAAGCTGTTTCTATTTTTTCGTGGATGATGCCCTCCACAATCGGATCTAGCCTTGATTTCCTCTTTCCACCCCGATGTTCCGTCTGATCAAGCAGAGCACGGATATCGAATCGCGATATGCGGTAACGGCGGCGCCATCGATATATGGTGGTCTCATGAGGAGGCTTGGGATCGGCGAGTTCTATCGCGACATTTTGTATGGCTTCCCGTAGTTCAGATCGAGGCCCACCGAACGCGTCTATTCGATCGAGCATCACTAAATAGTTGACTCGTCGTCGGGTCTCGAAATCGCCCAGGCCGCGCGTGGATGTGCTGGCCTCCAATGCATCTCTGATAGTGGTGCGCTTCGGGGCTCGTTGATATTGCTTGCTATTGGCTGTACGAAGATACCCACGCAAATATTCTTTCAGAAGCTCGGCCTCGCTGTGGTCGGAGAACTTGCCCGTAACCGTGTTTTCCAACTGAGCGATGTCATCTTGTACCCGGACGATGCGAAATGAGCCTTCGCCCCGGAAGATGATCTGATCCATGATGAAGTTAGCCATGGTGAATCTCCAGTTAACGAATCGAGACAGGCAGAAGATCGTCTGGGTCGCGTTTCATGATCCGGTGGAGCAGTGCATCACATTCTCGTTTCGCGCTATCCCATTGCTGCTGCATCTCTGCCGACGGATGGGTTCCGTACTCGGGATCCCAGAGGGTTGTGTCGATACATGGCCGATACCTGCCGGGCATTGGACGCGCTCTGAAGATCAGTTCGAGCTGGCGCTGGAGGTCGTTGGCGATGAGATCGCTTCGCAGTACTAGGTGGAAACGGATGCGACGATGCCGGAAGTGCCGGGCGGCAGCCGAGACTCGAACGGTAGCTTGCGAGTGCTTGGTGATTGACCTGTCGTCCTTGACCTCGAGAAATATTGCTCCGGCGGCCGTTTCGATCTTCACGTCGGGTGTGTAACGTCGCCTGCAGGTACCGTCGAGATATTCAAATACTTGTGGCTGAGTTGTGATCGATTTGACTGACGGCGCGATCTCCAGGATTCGCAGCATCATCACCTCGATCAGGCTTTCGTACTGCGCGCGCTTGGCGGATTTTCGACTGGGAAATATTCCACGCGCACCGTGACCAGAAACGGTCACGACGCGGCGCGGCCGTCGCGATGACGAAGGAATTGCTGATGATTCGAGCACGAATTTGCTCCCTCGCGTCTGCCATAGACGCTTGCGATTGAGAAAGCGCGCCCCCTTCGACAACTGTTCGTTGTCGAATTCGGCCTCGATGAGCGGACGAGTGATTCCCGGGATTCAACCAAAATTCGTTGAATCCAGTGGGCGCGCAAATCAAAGGGCGATAGAAGGGCTTGACGCTGAGGTCAGATCGGCGGAGACTCGTACTTGCCCGGTGACGAGTCTTTTCCGATTCTGATCCACAAGCGCTACTGGCCTTCTGGTTTTGTGGCGCTTTTTCTTTTACATAGCTCCTCCACTATCGATGCTCACGGTTGATGCCGTAGCATTCCGAATCTGAACGATCGCTGCATGTACTTTTGCGATCGTCTCCATGTCTGCTTCCGTCAGAGCTTGGTCCCCGACCAGAGCCGCTATGACCCGATACTTGTACAGCGGTAGCGGGTCGGATAAGCGCAGCAGACGCTTGGAGCTTTCTGCGACCTCCTCCAGCTCGAGCCGACCATCGACATCGAGTGCTAGAGCTCGTCCCAACTGATCGATGAAGACGACGTCGCCGGGCGTACGAACTCCGCGTTCGATCGCACTGATATATGCGTCGTCTACGCCGAGTCGGCGTGCGAGTTCGGTCTGCGTGAGCTTGAGCATTTTGCGGCGAGCTCGGACAAATTTTCCAAAGTCTGTCACGTGGAATTCAACGACAAGGTTTTCTCGAATTTTTGCAGAATAAGATCGTGGAAGGCGAAGGTCAATAAGTGGTTTTGGGGGAGATATGAGGAATAAAATTAAGATATTTTTCTAAATCGTGGTCGACGGAAATTCGAATATGTTTTTGATCGATTGGGCGCGTTGAAACCTCAGGATTAGAAATTGCGTCTCCCAATTGATAAATTTCATCGCCGCGATGTGAGAGCCGCGGGCTATCACGTGTGGTCACCGAGAAGAAAAATCCATCGTCGTGCCGTCGCATGGGTGTCGCGGATCGTTCTCAACATCGACCTGCCCCCAGTTTCGTTTTGCAAACGCCATTGCTATACCGTCTGTCGCGTCGGTGACCGCTCCAGTCAAGCTAGCGACTTTGAGTGCGTGGTTGAGAGTGTCAGTCCGAACAGGCTGACGGCCAAGGGAAGGGGTGACCGTCAGCATTCTGAGTGGAAGTCGTGCCAACGCGGGATCGTGATGACGAAGCGAGCGCAACTGGCCGCGTCTGGGGGGGCGAATATAGGGTTGAATAATTTTGAATCGGCGACTGCTGAGACGACTAGGCGCCAGTACACGGCTTCACGGTCGCGCGCGTGACGTGCCTAGGCAAGCCTTCCTGTTAAACCTTGCCTAACCGGGTTGAACCCAACGAAACCTGATTTTCTTCGGTCAATTCATGAGATCATTACATGATTGGCCGGTTCTCGGCTTTTTGATGGAAATCGACGTCATGTCAGATCGCTGGTTGTCGGTCGAGGAAATTGCGGAGTACCTCGGCGTGAGCAAGGACACCGTCTACACATGGATCAACAAACGGAGCATGCCTGCTCATCGGATCGGCCGGCTGTGGAAGTTCAAGACCGATGAAATTGATGGATGGGTGAGGTCCGGTGGTGCGGCAGAGCCAGATAGCCGGGCCAAGGAATAAAGCGTTGACTGTATTCGGTTTCAATTGCGCCGTAGGTTGCTTGAGATGTAACGAGGAGGTTTGAAGTGGCGAGTATTTCGTGTGTCGACTTGTTCTGTGGGGCCGGCGGGCTGACGCATGGCTTCGTTTTGGAAGATTTGCCGGTGGCCGCAGGTATCGATCTAGACCCGGCGTGCCGCTTTCCTTACGAGGCTAACAATCAGGCCAAGTTCGTCGAGCGGAACGTCAGCACGGTAGCTGCCGAAGAGCTGGGGGCATTGTTTGGTGATGCGGAGTTGAGGATCCTTGCCGGATGCGCGCCATGTCAACCTTTCTCGAGCTATGCACAGCGTTATGAGCTTGATGGTAAAGACGGCAAGTGGGGTTTGCTGTACGAGTTTGCTCGCCTTGCGCAGGGTACTGAGCCTGATGTCATCACGATGGAAAATGTTCCGACGGTTGCCAAACATGCTGTTTTCCATGATTTCGTCGATACGCTGACGCGATTGGGTTACAAAGTGTGGTTCGATGTGGTCGATAGCTCACGCTATGGGGTGCCGCAAATGAGGCGACGCATGGTGCTGCTCGCATCAAAGCACGGCGATATCGAAATGATCGCGCCAACACGCAAAACGCCGAAGACAGTGCGCCAAGCCATTGGTCGACTACGTTCTTTGTCCGCTGGCGAGAGTGCTCCTAGGGATAAGTTGCACGTCGCGTCGACGCTATCGGAAAAGAATCTGAAGCGGATTAAGGCGTCGAAGCCCGGCGGGACGTGGCGCGATTGGCCAAAAGACCTTGTCGCTGATTGTCATCGCGCCAAGAGCGGACGTACGTACCCAGGTGTCTACGGTCGAATGGAGTGGGACAAACCGGCTCCTACTATGACGACTCAGTGCTATGGCTTCGGAAATGGGCGATTTGGTCACCCGGAACAAGATCGCGCGATTTCACTGAGGGAGGCGGCAATACTGCAGAGCTTCCCACGCAACTACGCCTTCGTTCCGAGAGACGGTGAAGTCAGTTTCACGGTATTGGGGCGTCTGATCGGGAATGCCGTGCCAGTGAACCTGGGTCGTGCTATCGCACGGAGTATCAAGGATCACCTGGCTTCGATCTCGCTTGCCGACTAATAATTGAGGCTGAGCACATGTCCTTCCGCGATCCACCGTCGGCTGAAACCAGTCGTCGAATGGCGAAGGTTCGGCAAAAGGCAACGGGTGCTGAGGTTGCATTGCGGCGAGAGCTATATAGGATCGGTTTACGGTATCGGGTCGATTGTGAGGTCTTAAAGAAACCCCGCCGCGTTGCCGATATTGCGTTCCCGGGGCGGCGAATCGCAATTTTCGTAGATGGCTGTTTTTGGCACGGCTGTCCCGAACATGCCACATGGCCGAAACGGAACGCGGAGTTTTGGCGGCAGAAGATTGAGGCGAATCAACAACGGGATGCAGACACGAACGAACGCCTGCGATCCCTTGGTTGGACGGTGCTTCGATTTTGGTCGCACGAGTCACCGATTGATGCGGCGAAGGTCGTGGCAAACGCGGTCGCCATAATCGACGGTAAGCGTAGGACCGCGTCGTACGGTGTAAACGATAAGAATTGAAAAAGGTGGCCACATGAGTATCCAAGGGGAGCGGCAAGCACTGGCATACCGGACTCGACCGGAGCCAGGGCAACTGGTCGAAGTGCGTCGCCGCCAATGGGTCGTAGCGGATGTTGATGCGGCTCTGCTGGATTCGGACCATTCAGCACGTCAACACTGCGTAACGCTTTCCTCGATCGACGAGGATGGGCTTGGTGAAGAGCTGGAAGTCATTTGGGAAATTGAGCCGGGTGCTCAAGTCATCGAGCGCGCGGGCCTTCCCTTGATTACGGGACAGGACGATTCGGGTACGCTCGACGCCTTCCTTGATGCTGTGCGATGGGGGGCAGCAACCAACGCCGATCGGGGGTTCCTCCAGGCTCCGTTTCGCAGCGGCGTTAGTATCGAGGACTTCCAACTCGATCCGCTGGTACGTGCGATCGACATGGCGCGCGTCAATCTGCTTATTGCCGATGATGTCGGTCTTGGCAAGACGATCGAAGCTGGTCTGGTCATTCAGGAACTTCTTCTGCGGCACCGTGCGCGCACCGTATTGATCATCTGCCCCGCGTCTTTGCAGGAGAAGTGGCGCGTCGAGATGTTGGAGAAATTCGGGCTCGATTTCCGAGTTGTGGATACCGAATACATCAAGCAACTGCGGCGCGAGCGTGGTATCCATGCCAATCCGTGGACGTCGCATCCTCGTCTCATCACGTCAATGGATTGGGCCAAGAGCGGCGAAGGGTTGCGCGCCATGCGTGACGTGATTCCGCCGCATGCCTGCTATCCACGCAAGTTCGATCTGCTGATCGTGGACGAGGCGCACAACGTTGCTCCGGCCGCAGGGGCTCACTATGCTTTGGAGAGCCAGCGGACGCGCCTCATCCGCGCCATCGGTCCGCATTTCCAGCATCGGCTGTTCTTGACCGCCACGCCACACAACGGATACACGGAGTCGTTCACCTCCTTGCTGGAATTGCTCGACGACCAACGTTTTGCCAGGAACATTCTCCCCGACGAAAAGCAGTTGAGTCAGGTGATGATTCGCCGCTTGAAGAGCGATCTGGTCGATGCGGAAGGCAACCCCTTGTACGCCCGGCGCACTTTGCAGGCGCTCACGGTCCCGTACTCGGCCGAAGAGCGAGAGATTCACCGCAAACTCGATGACTACTGCACCAGTCGCGAAAAGGATGCTGAGAAGGCGGGTAATGGTTTCGGCACGGCCTTCATCAATCGGCTCCTCAAGAAGCGCTTGCTCTCGTCGCCGGCGGCATTCGCTTCCACGCTCGAAAAGCACATCGCATCGCTATCCGAAGCGCGACCTGCGAAGCAAGACGCCATGGCAGAGCGCATCCTGCACAAGGCCATCCTCAAAGCTGACGAGGACTACGCGGACGATCAGGAAGTCGAGAATGCCCATGCCGAAGCTATCGAGGAGGCTACGCGCCGTTCGCCGCCACTGACGGTGGAACAGCGTGCGATGCTGGACGATTTGAGGGTATGGGCACAGCGCGCCAAGAATCAGGCCGACTCCAAGGCCCAAGCCATTCTCGACTGGCTTACTGAGAACCTCAAGCCGGATGGCTCGTGGAGCGATCGCCGTGTGATCCTGTTCACCGAGTATCGCACCACGCACCAGTGGCTGCATCAAATCCTAGCCAGCCACGGCTTTAGCGGCGAGCGTCTCGGCTTGCTTCACGGTGGCCTTTCCCAAGACGAGCGCGAACCTATCAAGGCGGCGTTCCAGGCATCACCGCAGGAATCCCCGGTGCGCATCCTGCTTGCCACTGACGCAGCGTCCGAAGGCATTGACTTGCAAAACCACTGTAGTCGACTCATCCACCTTGAGATCCCATACAACCCCAACGTGATGGAGCAGCGCAACGGGCGTATCGACCGCCATGGGCAGCGCGAGAAGGAAGTGCTGATCTGGCATCCGGTCGATGGCGGCGACGCGAGTGGTGCATCGGTCGGTGGCCACGGCGAGGACATCTTGCGCGCCTTGCGGAAACTAGACTCAATGCGTGCTGACATGGGCAGCGTGAATCCGGTCATCGCGCCGCAGATGTCCGGCCTCATCGAAGGCTCCCTGAAGGACTTGGACACGCGTCTGGCCGAGGCGCGGATCGCCCGCGCCAAGAACTTCGTGCGCGCCGAACGCGAGTTGAAGGAGCGCGTCGCTAAGCTGCACGAGCGTTTGCTTGCCACCAAGCAAGATTTCCACCTCACACCCGACCACGTCCTGATGGCCGTGAAGACCGGCCTCGCGCTGGTGGGCCGTCCGCCGCTGGAACCCGTCGAACTTGCGGGTGCACCGTCTGGCAGCGTCTTCCGTATGCCTACGCTGTCCGGCTCGTGGGCGCGCTGTCTGGAAGGGCTGCGCCACCCGCACACGCAAAACATTCGGCCCATCACCTTCGACCACGCCGTCGCCAGTGGCCGCGACGACGTAGTGCTCATCCACTTGAACCATCGCTTGGTACAGATGTGCCTGCGTCTGCTGCGCGCCGAAATCTGGGCGCAGGACGATGTGAAGAAGCTGCATCGTGTCACCGTCCGTACCGTGCCGGACGCTCTTGTCGATGGCCCCGCTGTGGTCGTCGTCTCGCGGCTCGTCGTCACCGGCGGCAACCATCATCGGCTGCACGAGGAGCTGACGGTATCGGGCGGCTACCTGCGCGACCAATCTTTCCGTCGCGAAGAGGGCGTCACCCGCGTCCAGCAGTGGCTGGACGAAGCGAAACCGACCATGGCGGCCTCGTCCCTGTTCGACGTGCTCCGTGTACGCTTCGACCGTCAACAGGAAGCCATCTTGAAAGCGGTGGAGTCCCGCTCCAAAGAGCGTCTCCGCTACCTGACCAACACGCTCCAGACTCGCAAGCAACAGGAAATCGACGACATTGGCACGGTGCTCGACGAACTGGAAAAGGCGATCCAGTCCGAATTGAAGAAAGGCGAGCAGCCCGAACAGCTCTCGCTCTTCACAGAGGACGAGCGTATGCAACTGCGGCGTGACATCGCCGCGCTGGAGGCGCGCCTCGCGCGCATCCCCGACGAGCGCAGGATGGAAACGCAGGCCATCGAATCCCGTTACGCCAAGCTCGACGACCGCACCTTCCCGGTTGCGGTGATCTTCGTCGTGCCCGAGTCCGCCGGAGGTGTCGCATGAGCATGCACCACGAATGGCTCTCTCTCATTGAGATTTCAGGCCCGTTTCTCGCTGTCCCCGTCCTGAAGGAAACCTTCCCACAAGGACTCGAAGAACTCGATTTGGCCAAGCGCAAACGGCTGCGCCAAGCGTACGACGAATGGCGCGAGGCCCTGGAAATCGACGATCCTCGTTTCGCCGATCTGCACGCGGCATGGATCGACGAGGTCTTGTCGCGCGGACTGGAACTTGACGAAGACAGTCGCGGCGACGTGCTCAGACGCAAGGACTGGTGCGCCGCGCACCTGACCGTCGCTCTGCCCGAACACGGCGTCATCCTGTCGCCTGATTTCTCCGTCATCGGCAACGGCGACGCGCCGCTGATGCTCATCCACGCCTACGGGCCGGACGTCGATCTCGACGCCACCCAGAAACTGGACGGCTGGGCTAGCACTGCGGCGGAACGCATGGTCAGGCTCTGTCGCGCCACGGGTTGCCGCCTCGGGCTGGTGACCAACGGCGAACGCTGGATGCTGGTCGATGCGCCGGTGGGGGCAGTCACCACATTCGCCAGTTGGTATGCGCGCATCTGGGCGCAGGAACCCGTCACCCTCCAAGCCTTCGTCCACCTCTTGGGCGTCCGGCGCTTCTTCGTTGACGAAACCGAACGGCTGCCCGCGCTGTTCGATCGCTCGCTGAAGTTCCAGGACGAAGTGACTGACGCCTTGGGCGAGCAGGTGCGGCGCGCGGTCGAAGTGCTCATCCAGGCGCTCGACAAGGCTGATCAAGACCGCGACCGCGAATTGCTGCGCGGCGTAAACGAAGCCGAACTCTACGAAGCCGCGCTGACGGTGATGATGCGGCTGGTTTTCCTGCTTTCCGCTGAAGAACGCGGCCTGCTGCTCTTGGGCGACGAACGCTATGAAGCCAACTACGCGCTCTCGACCTTGCGAATGCAGTTGCGTACCGAATCCGACGAGATTCTGGAGCGCCGTTGGGATGCGTGGTCGCGTCTGCTGGCCGTCTTTCGCGCAGTGTACGGCGGTATCGAGCACGAAAACTTGCGCCTGCCCGCGCTGGGCGGCTCCTTGTTCGATCCGGATCGCTTCCCCTTCCTTGAAGGTCGCGCCCGTGGTACCGACTGGCGCACCGACCTCGCCAAGCCGCTGCCGATCGACAACCGCACCGTCTTGCTGTTGCTCGAAGCCATCCAGCAATTCCAAGGTCGCACGCTGTCGTATCGGGCGTTGGATGTCGAGCAGATCGGCTACGTCTATGAGGGCTTGCTGGAACGCACCGTCAAGCGCACTGCCGAGGTCACGCTGGAACTCGACGCCACCAAGAGCGCCCAGTCGCCTTGGGTCACGCTGGCCGAACTCGAATCCGCTCGGTTGGACGGTTCCGCTCGCTTGGCCGCACTGCTCCAGCAGCGTTCCGGCAGTTCCACCAGCCGCGTGCGCAACGATCTGGCTCGTGCAGTGGACGATGCGCTCGCCGATCGCATGCTGACGGCTTGCAACGGCGACACGGCACTGCGCGACCGCATCAAGTCGTTCGGTCATCTGGTGCGCACCGACCCCTGGGGCTACCCGCTGGTCTACCCTGCTGGAGCCTTCATCGTCACCACAGGCTCCGACCGACGCGAGACCGGTACCCACTACACGCCAAAGCCGCTCACCGAGGCTATCGTTGCCGAGACGCTTACGCCTATCGCCTACGTCGGCCCGGCGCAAGGCGCGCCGCGCTCTGACTGGACGCTGAAATCACCCGCCGAACTACTCGACCTGAAGATTTGCGATCCGGCGATGGGTTCGGGTGCGTTCCTCGTCCAAGCCTGCCGGTGGCTGGCCGACCGGCTGGTGGAGTCGTGGGCGCAGACCGAGGCGCAGGGTCATACTGTCGGCATCGATGGGCGGGTGGTGGATGCAGACGCCAACGTCGAGGCGCTGCCGCGCGACACCGAGGCGCGCAACATCGTCGCCCGCCGCCTCGTCGCCGAACGCTGCCTCTACGGCGTCGATCTGAATCCGCTGGCAGTCGAACTGGCTAAGCTCTCCATCTGGCTGGTTACACTGGCCAAGGGTCGGCCCTTCGGCTTCCTCGACCACAACCTGCACTGCGGCGACAGCCTGCTCGGCATCCACCGGCTGGATCAGCTCACCCAGCTTTCGATGCATCCCACTGGGCAAGGCCAGCTACGGCTGTTCGGCCAGAACATCGAGCAGGCGGTGCATGAGGCCATCGAATTGCGCTCGTGTCTACGAGAAATATCCATCCGAGACATAAAAGACGTGGAGGCGATGGCGCATTTGGACGCCGCCGCGCACCGAAGGCTCGAAGTCCCGGGGCGGATCGCCGATGCGTTCATCGGAGAAGTGTTCGCATCGGGAGGCGGTAGCACGGCATTGGAGAATATGCTGGCATCGCTGACCGTCCAAGCTGAACGGGTCGCCGATGGCGACCACGACGCGCTGGTCTCAATGTGCCGGAGATCGGTCGCCGCTCTCTCGACTGATTTGCCAGCCGACAAACCCGCACGGCGGCCTTTCCATTGGCCGCTGGAGTTTCCTGAGGTGTTCGCTCGGGAGCGCAGCGGCTTCGATGGCTTGATCGGCAATCCGCCTTTCTTGGGGGGGAAACGCATCACGGGTGTCGCAGGGACGAACTTCCGCGATTGGTTGGTTGCGCACGTCGCCGAGGGGCGTCGCGGTTCGGCTGATCTGGTCGCCTATTTTTTTCTGCGGGCCTGGAGCCTTTTGCGCGAAGGTGGTGGCTTTGGACTGCTCGCGGTGAACACCATCGCGGAAGGCGACACGAGGCAGGTCGGGTTGGAGGCTATGGTTGGCGCGGGCGCCGTCATCCATGCGGCCTATCCGAACGAGCCTTGGCCTGGAAAGGCTGCGGTTGTTATCAGTCGCGTGCACGTTCACAAGGGCGAGTGGCGGGGCGAACGCTCACTGCTTGGTCGGCCGGCTCCGTTCATTTCGGCATTCTTGTCCGATCGTGAGGAGTGGAGTCCCATACGTCTGAAAGCAAACGCAGGCATCGCGTATCAAGGCTCGATCGTGCTCGGCATGGGATTCGTTCTATCGCCAGATGAGGCATATAGGATGCTGGATGCCGATCCGAGGAACGCGGAAGTGATCTTTCCGTACATCAATGGTGATGACCTCAACTCGGATACCGAACAGCGCGCGAGTCGCTGGGTGATCAATTTCTGGGACTGGCCAGAGGAACGCGCACAACAATACCACTTACCGTGGCAATGGATCGAAGAAAGGGTTAAGCCGGAGCGACAGCGCCGCAACGAAGAAGGCAGCTTTGTCCTGCGAAACCCGTTGCCAGTGCGCTGGTGGCAATATGCCGACAAGCGTCCTGCTCTGTATCACGCTATCGGTCGCGGCCACTATTTCGAGCGTCATCCGACGAATTGGGATCGACATCATAGTCAGGGAAAGGTAATCACTTGCTCTCTGGTGTCGAAGTACCTCGGCTTTGCTGCGATTGATGTGCGGTGGGTTTACGCGCACAGGCTTGCCATCTTCGCCACGGAGTCGATGTCAGTGTTTGCACTCCTTGCATCTTCGATCAATGACGTGTGGGCACGTAAGAACTCGTCGTCTCTAGAAACGCGGTTGAACTACTCGCCCAGCGATGCGTTTGAGACCCTGCCGCTATGTAATCTCGCAGACCCGAGCCTCGAAGAGATGGGGGCCAACTATGAGGCTGAAAGGCGGCGGTGCCAGCGGGCTCTGGGACTCGGCTTGACCGACGTCTATAACCGTTTCCACAACGCGAACGACCAGACATCAGGCTTCATAGAACTGCGCGAGCTTCACCGAAACGTCGACCTCTCCGTTGTGCGGGCCTATGGCTGGAACGACCTCGACCTCGCGCATGGTTTCCACGAAGTGCCGTATTTGCCCGAAAACGACCGTGTTCGCTTCACCATCTCAGAGGCTGCTCGCATCGAAGTGCTGCGGCGACTATCGGCGTTGAACCGTATGCGATACGAGGAAGAAGTCATGCAAGGTCTGCATGGAAGTGGTGCCACACGTACTCCGTCTCGTACTCGTCGTCGCGCCGAGGCCGAGCGTTCACAGTCCTTGCTCGACCATCAAGAGGAAACGTCGTAGTCCGCGGTGCACGGGAAGGCTATTCGGGCTATATCGATCAAAGTAAGGTGCTCTACTAGCTGGTGGATAGAATTTCAGTGAGGACCAGGTGACAAGAGT
Source organism: Burkholderia sp. BCC1972 (assembly GCF_905339605.1). Classification (NCBI taxonomy): domain Bacteria; kingdom Pseudomonadati; phylum Pseudomonadota; class Betaproteobacteria; order Burkholderiales; family Burkholderiaceae; genus Burkholderia; species Burkholderia sp. BCC1972. The sequence continues at coordinate 28,550 of NZ_CAJPGH010000043.1, forward strand.
CTTTCCATTCCATGCATTAGCGACGGCGGATTTGATCGTCGACGCGGTGTACGAGAGCAGTGCTGATGGCCAACTTTCGGGGGAACCAATTGCAAAGTTGCTTCCAGGCTCAGGAAATATGGGTGGGTTTCGTGTATCCGGGCGCGGTGAGCGCAAGAATTGGGTGATTCTTTTCACGACCGGAGAGGACCGCGACTGGCCGGATACGCTCGATCTGAGTACTGGGCAGTTTGTCTACTACGGCGACAACAAGACTCCTGGTCATGAGCTGCACGAAACTCGTGCAGGGGGGAATAGGGTACTGCGCCATACGTTTGCTCGTTTACACGATGAAGTGGAGCCTCGATTAGGAGTTGCCCCATTTTTAGTATTCAAGAAGCATGCAACTTCGACCGGCGCACGGTCCGTTCAGTACAAGGGACTTGCAGTTCCCGGATTTCCTGGCCTCTCAGCGACGGAAGACCTGGTTGCCGTATGGAAATCATCAGTGGGTCAACGCTTTCAGAATTACCGCTCTGTGTTTACGATTTTGGACGTTCCGGTTGTAAGCAGAAGTTGGATCAATGACCTTGGGGTTGGAAACTTTATTACATCCAACGCACCAAAAGCGTGGGCCGATTGGGTGGCATCTGGGAAGTATTTGCCTCTCGCGGCTGAACCAACGACGATCATCCGAACTCTTGAAGAGCAGTCGCCGGATACGCCAATTAAAGCTAGCCTTCTACGCAGTGTATGGGAACACTTCGAAGGAGCCCCAATTGCATTTGAAGCGTTCGCCGCACGCATCTATCAGATGACAGATTCGCGGGTGATCGTAGATGAAATTACTCGCGGAACCATAGATGGTGGCAGAGACGCAGTTGGTCGCTATCTACTTGGCCTGGGAGAAGATCCGGTGTATGCAGAATTCTCCCTTGAAGCGAAATGTTACAGGCCCCCCATGAACGGAGGGGCACCTAATTCGGTAGGTGTGAAAGAGGTGTCGCGGCTCATATCCAGGATTCGACATAGGCAATTTGGTGTGTTGGTCACGACCTCGGTCGTTGCGCGTCAGGCGTATGAGGAAGTCCGAGAAGATCGTCATCCGATTATTTTTATATCAGGTCGGGACATCACCGAAATTCTCATCAAGAACGGCTTCAATACAAAGGAAAAGGTTGTAGCCCTTCTCAAGAATGAATTCAAGGTCTAAGGAAAGTCATGGAGCCGAGCACTGCTGAAAGAGCTACCAATGCGTGGGTTGCCATTGATCTTGGCCTCAGGACCGATGGTAGGTTGTTGCCCTACACCCTGGTCTTGAAGGGTGATCGCTCACTATATCCGGGCATTGTTGAGGACGATTGGGTGCTGGTGCTGAACCTCGCCGGCGAGATCGTTCGCGTAGGGCGCGTGTTGCGGGTTCGCTCCGACCTTGAGACGACCACGTTGTTCTTCGATCGGGTGTCGGTCGTCGACACTTCCGTGCCGGTCACTAGCGTCTCGCTGGCCTCGCCGTCGTCGGGGAGCGTTGGTCGCATCCAGTGGGAGGAATTCCTCTCGGTTTTGTCTGCGGTACTACATCAGACTGAGGGCGGGGTGCCGGCGATTGAGGATCGGGCATACATCCGCGAACTGCTTCAACTAGCCGTAGTGGATGACCTGCTCGGCCCTGCGGGCGGCCCGCACGAGCGCATTGTGGACATGAGCGTGCGCGACCGTTATCTGGTCGGCAAGCTGGCGCCACGCGACGATGCTCAGGGCGGCATCGAAGGGTTGGAGGGGCCACTGGCGGGGGACGAGATGGGGGAACCCACTGACCCCATCGTCCCGGGCCAGCACGAACCCGGTGCAGAGTTCGGTACGGCCACCGGACGGGTGGAACCCGAATCGGATGCATCGGACGAGATCGATGCAGCTAGCAACCAGTCGCTGGTGCCTAGCAGCTTCGGCATGACGTTCTGCGTCGATAGCGATGCAGAGCGCATCGAGGTCGAAGCGTGCTGGGGTAGCTACGAACGTGTGCCCAACGACGAGCACGAGCAGACGCGGTCCAATGGGCAGAAAGCCAAGGTCTGGCAACGTATCCCCTGCGGTGGAAAGATCGTGCTGCCACTCACCGAAGGCGTGATCTCCCATCAGGCACCGGATTCGAATCGCCCGTCAGTGCGGATACAGGGCTCCATTCGTGCCAAGAACCTTAACGGAGACCGTTTGGTGACGCTGTTCCTGATCAACGCGCAGGAGGAGCCTGACACAAACCGCGACACCGCATGGCTGTTCCAGCCGGAGCTGATCGTGCGTGCGGAAGCCGATGCGTCCAAGCGCGCCATTTTCCGCCGCCGTCCCGTGTTGGACACCGACGGTATGGACACTGAACGCGAATCGCTTGAGATGATCTATCGAAACCGCGTGGAGTTCGCTGTCGGGCATGGTGTTGCCGTCCACGCGGAGATTGCGGACGACGTGACATTGGCCACCGAAGTGCGCACTACTGTCCTCCCGCAGTGCGAAGTGCAGGTCACGGAGACGCCGGGCCTCGATCCTACCGATCGTCCGGCGATGAAGCAGATGGTAGCGAGCGGTCTGCTCGACATGGAGCGGCTTGCCACGCTAAGTGTCACCGAGTTGGTTGATGCCTTGAGCGTGCTGACGGAGGATTACGCGGCATGGATTGGCGAACAGCGCAAGCGCATCGGCGAAGATGTAGTGGGGTATGACGCGCAGGCCGGCGAGGCACTGGATCGGTGTCAGGAAATCCAGACCCGATTGCAGCAGGGCATCGACACCCTCAAGCGCGACGAAAAAGCCTTGACGGCATTCCGCTTTGCTAACCGGGCAATGGCCATTCAACGCGTTCGCAGTCAGTACGCGCTTGAAGTGCGGCGTGGGCGTGACGTGACGGTCGATAGGTTTGACCAGCCAAAGAACCGGAGTTGGCGTCCGTTCCAGTTGGCATTCCTGCTGCTGTCGATTCCCTCGCTGGCCGACCCTATGCATGTGGATCGCGTGCAGCCGATGGAAGCTCATGCTGATTTGCTATGGTTTCCCACCGGCGGCGGCAAAACTGAAGCCTATCTGGGCGTGGCGGCGTTCACGATGGCGATCCGCCGTCTGCAAGGCAAGCTCGGCGGCTACGACGGTTCGCGCGGTCTGGCCGTGATCATGCGCTACACGCTGCGCTTGTTGACCTTGCAGCAGTTCCAGCGCGCCACCGCGCTGATCTGCGCGATGGAGGTACTGCGGCGCGAGGCGCTGACTAACGGTGATTCTGCGTTGGGCCACGAATCCTTCACGATCGGCCTGTGGGTTGGCAATAAGGTGACGCCAGGCACGACCGAGGACAGCCATCGCGCCATCGAAGATATCCGTAACCCTGGAAAATACCATGCTGGGGCGGCATCGCCTGCGCAACTGACTAGCTGTCCGTGGTGTGGCTCTGACATCGCCCCTGGGCGTGACATCGAGGTCGACAAAAATCACGGGCGCACGCTTGTCTATTGCGGCGACAAGAAGGGACGCTGCGAATTCTCGCGCGGCAAGTCCAGCAAGTCGCCACACCCCGGTATTCCGGTGCTGACGGTGGACGAGGAGATTTACCGCCGCCCGCCGACGATGATGATCGCCACCGTGGATAAGTTCGCCATGATGGCGTGGCGCGGTCAGGTGCGCACGCTGTTCGGTCGCGTGAGTCAGGAATGCGAGCGTCACGGCTTGATGTGGCCTGGCTGTGAATGTAATACAGGTCACCGCGCGGCCAAGGGACTACCTGCGGTGGTGGTGAAGCCCGTAAGTCCGATTCGCCCCCCCGATCTGATCATCCAGGACGAGTTCCATCTCATCAGTGGTCCATTGGGCACGATGGTCGGTTTGTACGAATCGTCTGTCGACGAATTGTGCGGCTGGACACTTGATGGCAAGACGGTCAAGCCGAAGATCGTCGCATCCACGGCGACGGTACGCAAAGCCAAGGAGCAGGTGAACAACGTGTTCATGCGGCGTGTGTCGGTGTTCCCGCCGCACGGCTTGGACGTGGAGGACAACTACTTCTCGGTGCAGCGCCCGATCGAAGTGCGGCCCGGGCGGCGTTACCTCGGCGTGTGTTCGCCCGGTAGCTCGCGGCCAGCGATGCTGATTCGCGTCTACACCGCCTTCCTCACCGCAGCCCAGGCCTTGTTCGATCGCTTCGGCGAGTCAGCCGACCCGTACATGACGATGGTCGGCTATTTCAACTCGTTGCGCGAGCTGGGCGGAATGCGGCGCTTGGCCGAGGACGACGTACAAACACGTTCCTACCGCGTGCGAATGAGCATGGTCGAACGGCCAGCACTCGCGCAGCGTAGCGTCAACAATATCCGCGAGCTGACGTCTCGCGTTTCCAGTCAGGACATCCCGAAGTACCTCGACGATTTGGAGGTCAAGTTCAAGGTCGCGTTCGACGCTGCCAACGGGAAGTACGTAACGAAATGGAACGAGGGCGACACCCGGGCGATCGACATAGTTCTCGCGACCAACATGCTTTCGGTTGGTGTGGACGTGAATCGCTTAGGCCTTATGGCAGTTAACGGTCAGCCCAAGGGTACGGCGGAATACATTCAAGCTACCAGCCGCGTGGGTCGTTCTTTCCCCGGTTTGGTTTGCACGGTACTTACGTGGGCACGTCCGCGCGACCTCTCGCATTACGAGACCTTCGAGCATTACCACGCGACCTTCTATAAGCACGTGGAAGCTCAGTCGGTGACGCCTTTCTCGCCGCGTGCGATGGATCGTGGCCTAACCGGTGCGCTCCTCTCCCTGATGCGCTTGGGAACCGACGCCTTCAACCCGAACGTTGGAGCGGGCGAACTGGACAAATCCGACAAGCCAGAGATCACCGAAGCCATCGACGTACTGGTGCGGCGAGCTTGGAACGTCAGCGAGGCGCCCACCATCAAGAATCTAGCTGAGCGTGAGCTGAAGGAGCGCGCGGACGAATGGGCGAAGGAAGTGAGCGTGCCCGGTCGCACGCTGGCTTATGAAAAGCGTGGCGCGCAGGCCGCGACGATGGTCGGGCTGGTTAAATCACCGGGCATCCATGCGTGGGACAACTGGACGGTTCCGATGTCGATGCGAGAAGTGGAGCCAGGCGTGCGCCTGATCATGAACACGGGACATATCTCGGACGACCACGGGTGGAAGCCGCGTCCGGTGCCAAAGGACGAAGACTAACCATGACTACCAATAGAACACCCGTGGGGGAAGTCCGCCCTAGCCAACTGCTCTGGACATACGGACCCGGCGCGCTGATCGATTTGCCGAGCCTTTCGGTGGTGACACTGGGCATCGACCAATGGGAGAAAGACAGGTGCCAGCCTATTCCCGAACCACGCCTGCTCGCCGCCGTCCGTAAGGTTCTTGGGCCGCAGGTGGAGAGCCTGCGCATGCCACCGTTCCAGAAGAGCGAACTCGTCGATCCATGGTCGGCCGAAGCAAACATCGGCGTCCCTGTTCGACCGTTCCCGCGCTGGATGCGGTGCGTGAAGTGTGGCCTGCTGTCACCTTTCGATGCTGGCCTGTTCGAAATCAAGGAAAACCGCTTCCGGCCGGAGCGAACCCGTTTCGTCCACAAGGGATGTCGTGGCTCCAAGGGCGATCAGCCCGCGAAGGATGCCGATGCCGTCCCAGCCCGCTTTCTCCTGGCTTGCCGTGATGGCCACCTTGATGACTTCCCTTGGCGCTACTTCGTGCACGGCGGCAACAGCCTTTGCAAAGGGTCACTTCGGTTTTTCGAGAGCGGCGCCTCACTGCAGACTGAAAACCTCTGGGTACGATGTGACGGTGACAATGTGCATTGCCGAGGCGTTTCACGCAGTCTTGCCCAAGCCTTCGGCAAGGCCGGGAGCGAAAACCTGCCGAGTTGCCGGGGCAGGCATCCACATCTTGATCATTTCGACGAGGTGTGTGATGAGGAGGCGCGGGCTGTCCTGCTGGGTTCGACGAACAGTTGGTTCCCGATTACCCTGTCGGCGCTTGCTATCCCGCAGGCCGACGATCCGCTCGGCCAGTTGATTCAGGATGGTTGGGCGGTCTTTCAGGGTGTCACGTCCGAGACCATGGTGCCGATCGTGGTGCAAACGCTGAAGGTTACAGGTGGTCTTCCGGGTATCGAAAAACATTCCGCATCAAACATCTGGTCGGCCATCGAAGCCCATCGCAACGGTGGTGGACAGGAAGGGGGCGGGGAGGCAGACATCAAGGGGCCCGAGTGGGAAGTGCTGACTGCCGTCAACCCGCCGTCGGATTACCCGCACTTTATGAGCAAGAGGGTGGCCACGCCATTCGGCTTTGAGAAGTGGGTCGGCAGAGTGCTGTTGTTGGAAAGGCTTCGCGAGGTCAACGCTTTGTTGGGCTTTACTCGTGTAGAGGCGCCCGAAGAAGCGAGTGGTCCGAGCGAACGCCCGCAGAGGGCGGGCCTTGCGCGCCGCAACCCAAATTGGGTTCCTGCGAATCAAGTTCACGGCGAGGGCATCTTCATCCAGTTCGACGAAGATGCGCTCCACAAGTGGGAGACGCTCGATGGCGTCAAACATGTCAATCGCATGCTTGAGGGCGGTCACCGCGGATGGCGCAATTCGCGTCGCCTTGACCCTAACGAGGGCTACCCCGGTATTCGGTACGCCATGCTCCACACGCTCTCGCACTTGCTTATCCGCGAACTGGCGCTGGAATGCGGCTACAACGCCGCGAGCATCCGCGAACGCATTTACGCCGACGTGTCGAGTGCGAATCCTCAGGCAGGCATCCTCATCTACACGGCAGCAGCCGATTCCGATGGGACGTTGGGCGGGCTTGTCGACCTTGGCAAACCAGAAAATCTCGGTCGACTGCTTCGTCAGGCGCTGAACCGTTCGAAGGTCTGCTCGTCCGATCCGCTTTGCTCGGAACACGATCCGGACAAAGACCGTTCGCTGCACGCAGCAGCTTGTCATGCATGCAGTCTAGTCGCTGAGACGTCTTGTGAGCGAAGTAATCGTTACCTCGACAGATCGTTGCTAGTGCAGACCCTCGATCAAGGGTCTGCTGCGTTCTTCGCGGGGCTTTGACATGGAGACGTTGCTGGAAGCCGTCACTGCCGTGGTCTGTCTCATGTCGCCGGAGAAGGTTCGCGCGCTGGCGGGAAGGATTCGGAAGATCGAGAGCGTGAAGGCGAACGTCTCCCTGTCGGATGTTGTCGGTACGGCCACGGCCAAGACTATTGTCGACCGGCTCGTTGAGGTTTGGCAGGCTAGCTCGATCGGTTCCGGTGAGCTGGCCTCTATGCTGTTGGCAGCCAGCTATGCGTCCGAGAACGTGTCGAAGCGTCAATCTATCGAACTCGTGTGGACCGGGCCGACGACGCCATTTGTCTCCGCTCGTCGAACGGAGCAGGCGCTACTACAAGTTATCGGCGCGGCCAAGCAATGCTTGTTCGTTACCAGTTTTGTGGCCTACGACGTCTCGACGATCGTGAAGGCGTTGAGCGAAGCAAGCGCACGTGGCGTGAGCATCGCGATGTTGCTCGAATCATCACTGGATCACGGCGGAAGCATCTCGTTCGATGCGATCGGTAAGATGAGAAAGCTACTCCCGTCCGTGAAGCTCTATGCGTGGAGGGACCGAGTTGCGCCATTTTCCGACGGTCGGGTCCACTCTAAGATCGCCGTTGCTGACGGTAGCATTTGTTTTATCACCAGCGCCAACCTGACCGGTCATGCAATGGAGCAAAACATGGAGGCTGGGGTTCTGATTTCAGGTGGGGCGGTTCCGATGTTGCTCTATGAGCATTTGGACGCGTTGGTCAATACCAAAGTCGTATCCCTAATCTAAAGGCTGGTCGGGGGACAGCATTTGCGAGGTAGATTGCCCAGCGAGTTGCGAATCAGGCGCACGATGCAGGTCTGAACAGTCGTTTTCGGGAACACTGGGTTAATCGTATTGAAGAAGCCCTTCAGTCCATCGACCACGGCGATCGGAATGTCCTTCACGTCGCGCTGTTTCAGGCGTTGACCACGCGAAGCCAAAACTTGGCGCCTTCGTCTGCTCAATCCAGAGACCATGCGCGTCACGCGTGTCGTCGGCTCACTCCCAACACCAGGTAGATCGAGCTTGTTGCACAATGCGCCTTCGGCGCCGTCTTTGCGGACATCGTGTCTGTTCCAGACAGCAGTCCAAAAATGACCACGGGTCCCAGTGCCGAACTCTGTAAAATCAAAGTGGTACGGCGACTTTGGTGCCAAATTTCACAATATGCAATGAACACACAATGAGCGTCGCAGCTGTTGATCTATTCTGCGGGGCCGGTGGGCTCACCCACGGCCTTCGGAAGGCAGGGATTGACGTCCAGGCGGGGTATGATCTTGACCCCAAATGCCGGTGGCCTTATGAGCGTAACAATCATGGAGCGTTGTTCTTCGAGCGCGACATTTGTTCCGTGTCGGGTGAAGAGCTCGGGAAGCATTTCGGCGGAGCGCGTATCCGAGTGCTGGCAGGGTGTGCTCCGTGCCAACCCTTTTCCAGCTACAGCCTTGGAAAGACGGACACTGCCGATAAGCGATGGTCGATGCTGACTGAGTTCGGGCGACTGGTACGCGAAACGCTTCCGGACATCGTGACGATGGAAAATGTGCCTCAGGTACGACGGCATGGGGTGTTCGAGCAGTTCGTCCGCGCGCTTTTCCGAGCACGCTATAAGGTTTCTGCTGAGATCGTTGCCTGTACCGACTACGGTGTTCCACAAGAGCGCAAGCGGTTGGTACTTCTCGCCTCAAGATTTGGCGAGATCAAGCTCCGTGAGCGTGACCCCCGTCGAGACCGCCGGCGTACCGTGCGCGACACGATAGGCCACTTGCCCGTTTTGGGTGCCGGCGATTCCTATGCACCGGACATCGTTCATACCTCTTCAAAGCTGAGCGAGCGAAACATGGCCCGGATTCGTGCATCGATCCCAGGCGGATCATGGCGCACTTGGGATCAAGAACTCATAGCTGACTGTCACAAGGAAGCATCCGGCAGTTCGTTCCCGTCTGTATACGGTCGCATGCAGTGGGACAAACCGTCGCCAACCATAACAACCCAATTTTTTGGGTTTGGTAATGGGCGCTTTGGTCATCCAGCTCAGGACAGGGCCATCTCTTTACGAGAAGGAGCACTGTTGCAGACGTTTCCGCGTAACTATTCGTTTGTTGCGCCTGGTGAAGTTGTCGAGATTAAATCAATCGGGCGCCTGATCGGAAATGCCGTTCCTGTCCGCTTGGGGCAAGTTATAGGTGAAAGTATCCTTCAGCACTTGGATGAACTTGGAGCTTGAGTTGCCGGCCCCGTGAACTTCTCGATAGTGTCTTGAAGGAAACGTTAGTATGTTGTGTTAAGAACGCGTTGAGGCAACATAAAGGCTCCTAATGCGAAATATAGTGCCGGTCGAACCTCAGTCTCCTAAGGTACTCACATTTACCGTAGACTCCGCGCTGCTGCGTGAGCTCGGAGAGCGCCTTGTCGGGAAGGCGCATATTGCGCTGGCAGAGTTAATCAAGAATTCGTACGATGCAGACGCCTCGCGATGCGAGATCACATTCCACGACGATTCCATAGAGATCGTCGATGATGGTCACGGGATGACTCTAGACGAGTTCACCCGATTTTGGATGAGGGTTGGTACAACTCACAAGCAGCATGAAGAGTTTTCTCGCGAGTTACGTCGTCCGCTGACCGGCTCAAAGGGGGTCGGTCGACTTGCGGTCCAGTTTCTGGCGCACCAAGTGGAAATCCATTCTACTGCGCAGGGAAAGAGAGAGCTGCTGCATGTTACGGTAGATTGGGATAAGGCAGTACGGCGAGAGTTCCTAACCCAAGCGCAGGCAGAGTATGAAGTGACACGGACTGCAGCCTCTTACGCCGGTGGAAGCCCCCATGGGTTCCGGATTGTTCTATCGCGCCTGGTACAAGAATGGAACGAAAAATCCTTGAGCTTGCTGGCACGAGAAATCTGGACTCTGCGCCCCCCCTTTAGTGGATTTGCAGGCAAAACTGGTGTCGATCAGTCGAGGGATTTCACCATTGATCTACACGCAGATGCAATTACTGGGGGCGCGGAAGCATTTCAGCGGCAGGTTAGCCAAGGGTTGTCACGTTGGATTGCGAAGATCGAAGGAGCAATTGAGAAGGGCTATCAGACGCGAAGCCAGCGCGTGACAGTAACGTTCGAGGATGGTGAAACGATCTCGGAAACTTTTCCTCTCCAAGATTGCGATCTAAACGATGCGACATGGGAAATTCGCGTCTTTAACTTGTCGGGCCATCTTGGTGGAAACGTCAAAGTTGGTGACGTGCGGACTTACCTTTCGGAGTTTGGGGGCGTGCACGTCTACGACGGGCCATTTCGCTTGCCCTACTACGGCATTCATCAAGATTGGTTGGGTCTAGAATTCGACCACTCGCACAGAAAAGTAAAATCCCGGCTACTGCCGTCGAGGTTTCATGTCGAACGGGCTCTAAACGACCTCCCGACGCAGGGGCGGATCATTGGCGTCGTGCGCGTAGATACCGGGGCGGAGCAGCGTGCTGCTAATAGGGAGGAGCGTTCCAACAGCGAATTTCTCAAGATCCAGGTGACGCGCGATCGACTCCAGATCAATAACGCCTATGAGCAGTTGCGTGATGCCGTAAGACGATCTGTGGATTTCTACGCCGTTTGTTCGATGCGCCGGCGTATTGAAGTTGCGAAGCGTCAACGGCCGAGCGAGACTCCGGAAGAGGGGGCCAGTCGGGTCGAGAACGCGCTAAGCAACTATAGAGCTTCGATGCCCGCGGAAGTCTACGATGACCTAAAGCATCAAGTGTCGTCGTTCGTCGTTGCTACGCAGCGAGAGCAGACCTACCGCGACGCGGTTACCGCCCTTTTGGGCCCTTTGGCTACCGCCGGTATGGCGGCACTCGCCTTGGAGCATGAGACGGGCCGCCAATTATCTGTGTTGGAGGGCATCGCATCAAGGCTGGAGAACGCCGGTGGCCGAGCTGCCGACTTTGCTTCAGACGTGATGGAATGGGTGCATCGATTCAGGGAGATGCGGAAAATTTTTGAGCCGCTGTCCAACGCCGAAGATCGCGAGCGGGTCGCGCCGCTGCGTGCAATACGTGTGATTGAGACAGTTCGTGCCTCTATGTCTCAATTCCTCGAAGGGGTTAGTGTTACGGTATCCGGTAAGCGCGATGTCTACCTTCCGATGGCAACGCTGGCAGAGTGGCACGGCGTCTTCCAGAATGTGTTGACCAATGCGCTGAACGCCATGGTTGACTCGCGTCGTCGAGAGATTCAGATTGACATTGGAACAGGGCCGAAACAGCGTTCATGGGTCCGAATTTCTGACAGTGGTAAAGGGATCGACCTGGAGAAAGCGTCTGAATTTTTTGAGCCGTTCAAGCGTGAAGGTCTGATTTCTGAACAGCGGCAGGCTATGGGTTTGGGCGGGCATGGACTCGGTCTGACGATCGTGCGCATGATTGCGGAGTCGCGTGGTGCTAAGGTCGGCTTCATTGAACCCGAAGAAGGATACGCTTCTACTTTTGAATTGTCTTGGGTGACTTCTGATGACAAATAAGCTTGAGATACTGATCCTAGATGACAATGAGGACAGTGCAAGCAGAAACGAGCAACGTATTAAAGACGCATGCGAAAGCGTCGGTGTAAACGTCTCGGTTCGCTATATGGACGCCGCACGCAAGAGTGCACTGATCGCCGCAATCGAAAGGTTTGGGGCTGATGGTGTATCGAGCGAGCCGCATGCTCCGATTGGGTCTCTCACGGACCTCGACGGAGTCGATGTGCTATTTATCGACTATCAGTTGAAGACGTTGAAGGACCATGCATGGCTTACGGCGGAGGACTTGGCGGGCTGGATTAGGGCGTATAGCGAAGTGCCGGCGATCGGTATCTTAAATAGATTCTTCGATGTTGATTTCGATCTCAGCATGCAAATCGCAACATCGTTGACCTCAAGTGATTTTCACCTGAATGATCGCTTGCTGGATCTAGCTGCACTGTGGCAGGAGCCGACAGGCGCTGTTCCCGTCAAGTCCAGTTTTCATCCCTGGAGCTGGCCTTTGGTGCCAAGACTGGTCACTGATATTCGGCAGTGTCGCGACGAGCTTGAGGCTGTCGACCTATCGCAACCTATTCTTCCTTGGCTGGGGTTCAGTGACCAAGATATTCCTCAACTGACAATACATGCGCTCGGTTTTCTTGACCCGACTTCGACCTCACCAGGTGGCGCCACATTTCAACAATTCTTCACGGAAGGGCGTATAGCGATATCCAAGGAGCTTCGCGCCGGGTTGATTGCTGCGCTCGACCAGGGGGACGAAGCTATTCGCATAGAAGTGCGACGAATCATCGCGCGGGTATTGGTGAGTGAGCTAAGGCGATGGTTGAGTACCCTCGTGCTGACGACGCAAGACGTTTTGATTGACGCGCCGCATTTGGGGCACCGGATGCCATGGACTGTTCGTGAACCAGAAAATCAGGACAAGTGGCAATGGCTCGCTAATCATAGATACAGTGAATCGTTGGTCGAGCAGGTGTCACCCCACAGGTTCGAGAAGCAGCACTGGGTCTCGCGGCCTGTGTACTGGGTTTCCAAAGTTCAAGGCGACGAAGTACTCGACGGCTTATACCGGGATTTTCCAGCACCCGAAAAAAACTTTGTGTTTGTCGAAGATTTTTCATGTTTTGTGGAACAAGAATTGGCAGATGCATTCCAGCCAGCATTCGAGTCAGTCTGGCCTACTCGATACGTTCTCGCGGAATCCGTGATGAGCTGGGGATACAAGTACGCACCTAAAGTTCGCTTGATTTGAAGAAATGTCTAAAGACCACGAATACTTCTCGGACATCATCCTTTCTTTGTTTAACGAAGGATTGCTCTACAGAAAAACATTAAAGGGAACCCAGCCCGGTTTCGAGGCGGTAAATTGGTTCAAGACGGTGCTGCCGGTAAAAAAGGCGCTCGCGAATGAGAGCGGGAATTTCGGCGATTACTTGGTGCCGCTACGTACGCCGTCGGGATTGGGGGTTGCCAACATCGGTCTTTGGTGCGAGTGGGATTTCACGGCCGATCCGGGCACGTGCAAGCTGGAGGTCCTAATTGGACGCCAGAACACCCAGATATGGGGCTTCAGGGTAGATCCGCCGCACGGAGGCGCAAAACATAACTATTGGCACACGCAATTCACGCGAGGTTTTTCCGTGTCTCAGACGAAATTTCCGCGATGTCAGACGGTTGAATGGATCGACGATAGTACGCCGGCATATCCCATAGCGCTCGAGAACCCTGGGAAAGTCAGGGCTACGGATGCTGCGCTATACGCGCTTATTTCCTTATATGGTCAAGATGGCGTTTCGTTACCGATGAAGACCAAATTGAAATCAGCCGCGGTGAGTGGGTCGTTACGGCACATAGTCTCGTAGTTCAGTAAACTGATGAGGCGCTTGCCTCGCGCAGAGCACTTATGCGAAGAGGCGGCCAGAAGGGATGGGCCACCGTCGGGGTATTGCTCATGTGCTTGACTTCCGCTTTCAGCTTCACTGAATGGACCCTACCAGGGGCACCTCGTCAAAAGGTATAACGGTGAGTACGAGCAGTTGCAGTGATCCTCAGGCACTGGCGACGGAGCTTGAGGGACTTCGACAACTACGGCGAAAACTTGAACTTGCGGTCGAGGCGCACCGATCGACCGCTTGGTGCCTCCGCTTGTGGAGCAGGTTTGTGAAAGCGCGCGATCTATCGCGCTGCGTGTGCTGTAATTCGACAAAGGCTATTCAAGCGCACCATATTGTGCGGAGAACGCTTTACCCTTGGGGGAGCTTCGCATCTGGAAACGGCATAACGCTCTGTCGCGAATGCCACAACAGAGTTCATGCGGTGTCCAATGGCCGGGCAGACCTGACACAACCGCTCGGCGCGGGGGACGATCAAGATGAGTGGGCTTTTCTGTTCGGATTGTTAGTAGAAGACGCTACACAGCGTGGTCTTGACCACGACGAGTTCTACTTCTTGGACGATCACATGCTTAAATTCTTCGTCAATGTCCAAGGGTACGAGGAGTTATACGCGATGGTGATGCGAGGGGATATTACACGGATCAGATATTCATATGAGATTTGGCGCAACATGCCGAAAGTTTGGTACACCGATGTTGTGGCTCAGCTCATACGGGCCAATCTTCCTTAACTTATATTGGCCGGGACTCGACCTAACAAGTACGCAGGCCGATAGAGAGTGAATCATCAATGGGGATGGGCGTCTCCTTGGCGAGTGCCAGAGCTATGTTCCGAGTGTTCGAGGGCGACGCCAATGCAGTGCGCCCATCCC
>NZ_CAJPGH010000044.1:0-39629 GCF_905339605.1 Burkholderia sp. BCC1972
GGGGGCGTGACCTGAAGCGCGAGGGTGACGCGTTCCGTTTCGCCGGCAGCACGTTTCGCGTGTTCAACAGCCGACCGCTTCCCGAAGGCAAGATCAAGGACGGGACCAACTTTGCGCAGGATGCACGCGGCAACTGGTTTCTCAACATCGTGATCGAGATGCCCGATGTGCAGGCCCGCCCGATCCGTTCCGGTGTGGGCATCGATCTCGGCCTGAAAGACTTCGCCACACTTTCGACCGGCGAGAAGCTGCCCAATGACCGGTTCGGTCGACGAGCGGCCGAGAAACTCGCGAAAGCGCAACGGGCGCGAAAGCACAAGCGGCATATCGCGAAGTTGCACGCCAAGGTGGCCAATGCCCGTGCCGATTTCCAGCACAAGCTCGCGCTCGATCTGGTGCGGCGCTTCGATTACATCGCGGTTGGCGACGTGTCGGCCGCAAAACTCGCCAGAACCAGGATGGCGAAAAGCGTCTACGACGCGTCCTGGTCGTCCTTCCGAAACAAGCTCCGCTACAAAGCGATCGCGCACGGAGCCACGTTCGAGGAAGTGGACGAAAGCGGTTCGACCCAGTCCTGTTCGTCGTGCGGGTCGAAAGACAGCACGACGCGGCCGAAAGGTATCGCGGGACTGCGAGTAAGAGAATGGGCCTGCAGTGGATGTGGTGTCGTGCATGATCGTGATATCAACGCTGCGCTGAACATTCTCCGATGCGGACGTGCATCGCCAGGTGTGGGAATCCCGTCCCTTTAGGGAGAGGAGGACGTCAATGAAGCGTGTCCTTGAGTCGATACCAGGCGCCGACGAACGGCAGGAACCAGGGTTTGCCGAAGTGACCCGGAATCGCGGGCCAGTCGAAACCTTTCCACGGGTTGAGCTCCGCGCGTCCGTCCATGATCTCGGCCATCAACGTGCCCATCAGTGTGGCCATGTGCGTGCCGTGGCCGCTATAGCCCATCGAGTAGTAAACGCCGTCGCGCTCGCCCGCGCGCGGCAGCCGGTTGGCCGTCATGTCGACCATTCCGCCCCAGCAGTAGTCGATGCGCACGGCGGCCAGCTCGGGAAACACGGCGGCCATCTGCTGCCGCAGGATCGCGCCGCTCTTCTCGTCCGAACGCGGATTCGACGTCGCAAACCTCGCGCGCCCGCCGAACAGCATCCGGTTGTCGGGCGTGACGCGAAAGAAATTCACGAAGTTCTTCGTGTCGGTGACCATCCGGCGCGTCGGCAGCAAGCGGTCGAGCAGATCGTTCGGCAACGGCTCGGTGACGATGATGAACGCGCCGACCGGCACGATCCTGCGGCGCACCCAGCCGAACGGCCCGACCTGTGAAATACCGCTCGCGAGCAGCACCTGGCGCGCGCGGATCTCGCCGAGCGGTGTTTGCACCGCGTACGCGCCGCCCGCTTGCCGCTTCAGGCCGAGCACCGGCGCATGCTCGAGAATGTGCGCGCCGCGGGTTTGCGCGGCGCGCGCGAGACCGCGCACATAACGGCCAACGTGCATCCCCGCGCTCTTGCCGAACAGCAGGCCGCCGTGATAACGGTCCGAGCCGATCTCGTCGCGCAGTTCGGCCTTCGTCACCATGCGCGTGTCGGGGTCCACGCTCGCCGCGAGCAGTGCCTGACTGCGCGCGAGCTTGTCGTAGTGCTCGGGCTTCGCGGCGAGCTTCAGCTTGCCGCGGCGCACGAAATCGCAATCGATCGACTCTTCCCTGACCAGCCGCTCGACCGTGTCAACGCCCGCGTCGAACGCGAGATAGAGCCGGTTGGCGAGTTCGGTGCCGAGGCGCTGCGACAGCGACGCGTAATCCTGCGCGAAGCCGTTGTTGCACATGCCGCCGTTGCGTCCGGATGCCGCCTGCCCGACGGTGCCCGCCTCGCAGACGATCACGCGTGCGCCTTTCTTGGCCAGCGCGAGTGCAGCCGCCGAACCGGTAATGCCGCCGCCGACCACCACGACGTCGCAACTTCCGTCATGCAACGTCGGCGAGTTGCTCGCGAATGGCTCCGACGTATCGAGCCAGTAGGAACTGAAACGCATCAGGCACTCCCAAGCTGTCCACCGCACCGCGCTGCCAGGCCGACGAACGTTCGCCGCCCCGATTCGGCCGCTCGCCCGCGATCCGGATCGCAGCACCTCGTCCGGAGGCTGCTCCGCGTCAGCGCGACGGCCTTGCACTAGAAATCCGCGACCTTGCCCCATGCGGATTCGCTGAAACGGCCCGGCCGGTACGGCGTCGGGTCCACGAACGGCTCCGCACCGGACGCGAGATCCGCAATCAGGTGCCCGGCGCCCGGCCCGATCCCGAAGCCGTGCCCCGAAAAGCCCGCCGCGAGGATCAGCCCCGGCACGCCCGGCACTTCGCCGATGCCCGGCACGCCGTCGGGCGTGCTGTCGACGAAGCCGGCCCATGCGTGCGTGATCTTCGCTTCGCGCAATTCGGGCAACAGTTCGACCGCGCGGCGGTACGTTTCGGCGACCGTCGGCATGTCGGGCTTCGGATCGAGAATGCGCACCGCTTCCATCGGCGTCGGCGCATCGAGGCGCCAGCGCTTCAGCGTTTCATGCCCGCCGCGCACGCCTTCGAGGCCGCCCGGCAGCAGATTGCGCCAGCGCTTCGCGAACATCGGCACGAATTGCGGGGCGAAGCGCAGGAACTGCGGCGTGAGGTCCACGCGCGCGCGGCCGCTGATCGCCAATGCGTAGCGTCCGTCGCTGCGGCGCGTCATGGACACGCCGGACGTGTACATCGCATCCGGCAGCGGCGTTTCGACGGGCGACACGCTCAGGATCGACTGACGGATCGACGCCTGCGGAAAGCGGATGCCGAGCTGGCGGCAGAACGACGATGCCCATGCACCGCCGGCCATCACGGCCGTCCGGGTCTTGATGACGCCGGCCTCGGTGACGACGCCGGCGACGCGACCGCCCTCGAGCTCGATGCCGCGCGCCGCGCAGTGCTGGTGAACGCTGCCGCCCAGCTTGATCAGCGCGGCGGCCACGGCCGGCGCGGCCTTCCCTGGATCGGCCGTGCCGTCGGTCGGCGAGAACACGCCGCCTTTCCACTGCCGCCCGGTCGCCCGTCCGCGCTCGGCGGCCTGCTTGCTGTCGAGCATGTACGTGGTCACGCCCGCGGTCTTCGCGAATTCGCCCCAGCTCGCCCAGCGGGACAGCTCGGCCTCGTCGTTGCTGAGATACAGCAGCCCGCAGCGATGAAAGCCGGTGTCCTCCCCGGATTCGGCGGCGAATCGTTCCCACAGATCGATGCTCTTGCTCGCCATCGGCAACTCGCGCGCGTCGCGGTTCTGCTGCCGGCACCAGCCCCAGTTGCGGCTCGACTGCTCGGCGCCGATGCGCCCCTTCTCGACGAGCGCGACCGACAACCCGCGTCGGGCCAGATAGTAGGCGGTGAAGACGCCGATGATGCCGCCGCCGATCACGACGACGTCGGCCGCGGCCGGCGGCGTAGACAAGGTTTCGATATGGCGCAGCGGAGGGGACATGCTCAGTCTCGTTCGGTGGAGGGTTTGACGTTCTGCATCACGTAGAACTTCGCGACGCGTTCGCTGCTTTCCCACCCGATCGACGCGCCGCGCGGCACGAACAGCGCATCGCCGGTACCGAGCGACTGCACGCTGCCGTCGGGCGCCGCGAACCGCACGCCACCGTCCAGCAGGAACATGAACTCGTTGGCACGATGCGGCCGGACGATCCGGTGATACGGCGTCGAATCCCACGTGCCCGCGCAGTATCCGGCGCCGTCGTCGGTGAACACGTTGTCGCTGCGGCATTGCGGCGCGGGGCCCAGCAGTACTTCGGCCGGCAGCGTGGCGGACGGTTTGAAGTCCGCGTCGGCGCGCAGCTCGAAGAGGCCGCGTTTCGTCGGTTGCGCGCACGCTGTCGCGCAGAACGTCAGCAGCACGGGCGATTGCGCGGCGATGCGCAGCGCGGTGCCGCAGCCGATGACGGCGCCTTGCCCCGGGCCGAGCACCAGCGGTGCGGCGCCGGCCGCTTCGAGCGTCAGCTCGCCTTGGACGACGACGACGGTTTCGATGTGCGGAAAGCTCGACACGTCCAGTTCGCCGACGAAAACGATCCGCCCCGCGGCCATCGCGTCGGGGCCTTCCCACGCAATCTCGCGATGCGACGCGAACGGATCGCTCGCGCCGAACGCCTGCTTGCTGAATACGGTGGAAGACGGTGCGCCGTCGGCCCGGTGCAACACGAAAACTGCGGTCATTTCTGCTCCTGTGCAGTGCGCGGCGGACTGGTTCAAAAGCCGTCACGCGATATCGGAAATCGTCGTTCGCCGGCTCTTCTGCCGGACATCCTCAGCGGGGCATGTCGTCCATGCGTGCGCTTACGCCGCGTGACACGACGCTTCGCGGCGTTCGTCGCGCAGGCGCGTCGATGGCGTTCGCAGCGGCGCGCCGCCCGTCCGCGCGACCACGTAATCGCGCGGCGTGATCCCGAGCACGCGCCGGAAATGCCGGCACAGATGGCTCTGATCGAAGAAGCCGACGTCGGTCGCGACGACCGACGGCGCGAGACCCGCGCGCAACAGGTCCTGCGCACGCCGTACCCGCACGAGACACAGATACCGGTGCGGCGACAGTCCGGTTTCGCTGCGAAAGCGCGCGGTGAAACGCGACACGCTCAACCCGGCCACCGCCGCGAGCGTGTCCAGGTTCAGCGGCTGCGCGAACGACGCGTCGATCGTGCGCAGCACGTCGTCGATCGCCGGCGAGACGGGCTGGGCGACGCGAGGCGAGCCAACGAATTGCACTGTCATTTCGAATTCTCCGGGGGCGCTCACTTCAATGCAGGAAATCCTGCATCCGGTAATACGCGCCGACGAGCGGCAAGAACCACGCGTGTCCGAAATGACCGGGTATCGCCGGCCATTCGAGCTCGCGCCACGGGTTCGACGCGGCCGCGCCATACAGCACGTCGGCCATCACGCGGCCCATGTGTACCGACATCTGCACGCCGTGGCCGCTGTAGCCCATCGAGTAATAGAGCCCGTCATGCTGGCCCGCGCGCGGCAGCCGGTCGGCGGTGATGTCGACCAGCCCGCCCCAGCAGTAATCGAGCCGCACGCCGGCCAGCTCGGGGAAATAGCCGGCCATGCCGGCGCGCAGGATGTCGCCGCTCTTCGCATCGGAGCGCGGGCTCGACATCGCGAAACGCGCGCGTCCGCCGAACAGCAGCCGGTTGTCGGGCGTCACGCGGAAGTAGTTGCCGATCTGGCGCGACGTCACGTACGCACGGCGATGCGGAAACAGCCGGTTCAGCTGCGCGTCGGGCAGCGGTTCGGTCACGACGATGAAGCTGCCGACCGGCGCGATGCGCCGCCGGAACCACGCGAATGGCCCGTGCTGCGAGGCGCCGGTCGCGACCAGCACGCGGTCGGCGATGATCGTTCCGCGGGCGCAGGTGATCCGGTGGCGTTCGCCGTCCATCCTGTCGAGCTGTGTGACGGCCGCGTGTTCGTACACGCGTGCGCCGGCGCGCACGGCCGCTTGCGCGAGGCCGACGCCGAACTTGCCCATGTGCATCTGCGCGCCGTTGCGCTGCAGGAGTCCACCGTAGAAACCATCGGACGCGATTTCATCTCGGATCCGCGACGGCTCGATCAATTCGATATCCGGATCGACATCGCGCCGCAACGCGTTGAAGGTCTTTTCGAGCCCCGCGAAGTGCTGTGGCTTCGCGGCGAGCTTCAGCTTGCCCGCCCGCCGGAAGTCGCAGTCGATCGCCTGCTCGGTCACGATCGTCTCGACGCTCTTCACCGCGCTTTCGTACGCGAGATAAAACTGCTTTGCCTGCGCGGCGCCGATACGCGCGGCCAGCGACGCGTAGTCCTGCGCGACGCCCGTATTGCACTGGCCGCCGTTGCGGCCGGACGCTTCGCCGGCCACCTGCGCGGCTTCGAGCACGACCACCGATACGCCGCGCTGCGCGAGCGCGAGCGCCGCCGACAAGCCGGTAAAGCCGCCGCCGATCACGACCACGTCCGCACGCCCTTCGACGGGCCCAACGCTGCCGGCGCGAAACGCGGGACGGGTATCCAGCCAGTACGATTCCAGTTTCATCGGATCCTTCTTTTGCATGCCGGCAACGACGATCGGCGACCGTTCAATGAGAATCATTTAATCACCGTCAAAAACCGCAGTTGCCGCGTATTCGCGCGCGGCACGCGTACAAATTGCCGTTTTGCACGACCGCCGCGGCAGACTATGCGGCGGGCCGTCCACCGCATCGCGCGATGAACGGTTGGCACGCCACGGACTACAGCTGCACCGGCGCGACGCCGGCCGGCGCCGGCTCCGCCTGGAAGCGCGCGAGATCTTCCTCGCTGCGATGACACAGCACCTGCGCGCCGTTCCCGAGCGTGCGCAGCGACGGGGCCGTCCGGTTGCACACGCCGTCCACGCGCATCGCGCAGCGCGACAGGAACGGACACAGCTCGGCCTCGTTCTCACGCTCGCCGATCGGCTCCAGCGGCCGGTGGCAACGCTCGGTAGCATCGTCGAGCCAACCCGCACGCAGCTCCGGCGCGGACGACACCAGCAAGTGCGAATACGGGTGATAAGGCGGCGCGCACAACGCGTCGCGGCTGCCCGTCTCCACCCGGCGGCCCGCGTACAGCACGACGATGTCGTCGCTGATCGCGCGCACCTTCGCGATGTCGTGCGTGATGAACACGTACGACACGCCGAGCTTCGCCTGCAGGTCGCGCAGCAGCTCGATGATCGCGGCGCCGACGACGGTGTCGAGCGCCGACGTGACCTCGTCGCACAAGATCAGGTCGGGCTCGGCCGCCAGCGCGCGCGCGAGGTTTACGCGCTGCTTCTGACCGCCGGACAATTCGCCGGTACGCCGCGCGGCCACGGCCGGCGGCAGCCGCACGAGCTCGAGCAGTTCCGCGACGCGCTGGCGTGCACGCGCGCCCTTGATCCCGTGATAGAACGCCAGCGGTCGCGCGAGCGTGCGCTCGACGGTATGCACCGGGTTGAGCGCGGTATCGGCGTTCTGGAACACGATCTGCACGCGGCGATGCTGCTCCTTCGTTCGTTTGCCGATATCGCGCGCAAGCGGCTCGCCATCGAGCAGGATCGCGCCGCCGGTCGCCGGCACGAGGCCCGCGATCACCTTCGCGAGCGTCGTCTTGCCGGAGCCCGATTCGCCGATCACGCCGACGGTCTGCCCGCGCCCGATGCGCAGGTCGACCTCGTGCAGGATCACCTTCGCGGGCCAGCCCTTCGCGGTGCGGCCGCCGTAGCCGGCGATCGCGCCGCGCACGTCGAGCAGCGGCACCGGTGCGGCGCTCGCCGCTATCGCGTCACATGCGGCATCGCGTTCGGCATCGTTCGGCGTGACCGCCGCGATCAGGCTCTGCGTATACGGGTGCGTCGGCGCATGCAGGATCTGTTCGGTCGCGCCGGCCTCGCGGATCACGCCGTCGCTGAGCACGACGATCCGGTCGGCCATCTGCGCGACCACGGCGAGGTCGTGCGACACGTACACCGCACTCATTCCGTAGCGCCGGATCACGCTCTTGAATGCCTGCAGCACGTCGATCTGCGTGGTCACGTCGAGCGCGGTGGTCGGCTCGTCGAGGATCACCAGCTCCGGATCGGTGATCAGCGCCATCGCGGCCATCAGCCGCTGCAGCTGCCCGCCCGATACCTGGTGCGGATAGCGCTTGCCGATCGTCTCCGGCTCCGGCAGCGCGAGTGCGCGAAACAGCTCGATCGCCTTCGCCTGCGCGTCGCGCTTCGACATCGTCTTGTGGATCAGCGCGCTCTCGATCACCTGGTCGAGAATCGTGCGCGACGGGTTGAACGCGGCGGCGGCGCTCTGCGCGATATACGCGACCTTGCGGCCGCGCAGCGCGGTCAGCGCTTGCGCGGACAGCGTGCAGACGTCCGTGCCGGCGAGCTTCACCGAGCCGCCGGCGATCCGGCAGCCGGTGCGCGCGTGGCCCATCAGCGACAGCGCGATCGTCGTCTTGCCGGAGCCCGATTCGCCGATCAGCGCGAGCACCTCGCCGCGCGCGATATCGAAGTCGACGCCGTGGACGATCGTCGTTTCCTCGCCGCCCGGCCGGCCGCCGACCACGCGCAGCCCGCGCACCTCGACGAGCGGAGTCGATTGATCTCGCATCAGTGTTCTCCGGCGGCGGCAGCCGCGCCCTTGCGGCGGCCGCGATGCGGCAGGCCGTCGATCATCAGGTTGACGCCCACCGTCAGGATCGCGATCGCGACCGCGGGCATGATCGCGACGGCCGAGCCGTCGCCGAGGCTCGCGATGTTCTCGCGCACGAGCGAGCCGAGGTCCGCATACGGCGGCTGCACGCCGAGCCCGAGAAAGCTCAGGCCGCTCAGCAGCAGCACGACGAACGTGAAGCGCAGCCCGGTGTCCGCCAGCATCGGATGGATCATGTTCGGCAGCATCTCGACGCACGCGATGTACAGCGCGCTTTCGCCGCGCGCCCGCGCCACCTGCACGAATTCGAGCGTGCTGATGTTGATCGCCAGCGCGCGCGCGATCCGGTACGAGCCGGGCATGTAGCTGACCGCGGCGGTGAGAACCAGCAGCGGCAGCGACGAGCCGAACGCGGCAACGAACATCAGCGCGAACATCTTCGACGGAATCGACGTGAGCGCGTCGAGCAGCCGGCTCATCGTCTCGTCGACCGCGCGGCCCGACACGGTCGCGAGCAGCCCGAGCGTCGTGCCGGTCACCGCGGCAAGCAGCACCGCGGCCAGCGCGAGCAGCACGGTCAGCCGCGTGCCGTACAGGATCCGGCTCAGCATGTCGCGGCCGAGGAAGTCGGAGCCGAACGGCAGCTTCGCACTGAACGACGCGAACACGTCGGTCGTGACGATCGTACCGACGTCATGCGGCGCAATCAGCGGCGCGAACACGGCGACGAACAGCATCAGGCCGACCATCGACAGTCCGACGCGGCCGCCGGTCGTCAATGCGATGCGCGCGGCGCGGCGCTTGCGCGGCTGGTCGGGAGCAGGTGCGGCAGGCGGCATGCTGCCCCGCCCCAGGGGCGGGTCGCCGGATGGCGGCAGCGCGCTGCTGCGTTGTACGGGTTCGATCGGTTGCATGGGCGGCATCTCGGCAGGAAAACGAAACACTCAGGTGCGCAGTCGCGGGTTCGACACGATCGAACACAGATCGGCGAACAGCACGAGCGTCAGGTAAGCGACGCAGAAAATCAGCGTGCAGGCCTGAACCAGCGGGAAATCACGGTTGCTGACGGCGTCGACCATCAGGCTCGCGAGGCCCGGATAGTTGAAGATCGTCTCGACGACGATCACGCCGCCGAGCAGATACGACAGGCTCAACGCGATCGCATTGGCGATCGGCCCGATCGCGTTCGGCAGCGCATGGCGCAGCACGACGCGCGCGGGGCTCGCACCCTTCAGCACGGCCATCTCGACATACGACGCGCTCAGTTGCTCGATCACCGCGGCGCGCGTCATCCGCGCCATCTGCGCGATCACGACCGCGCACAGCGTCAGCACCGGCATCGCATACGCACGCAGGAAATCGTGCGGGCTTTCGATCGGGCCGCTGTACGACAGCGCGGACAGCCAGTGCAGCTTCACCGCGAACACGAGCACGGCAACCGTCGCGATCAGGAATTCCGGCGTTGCCACGAGCGACAGCGTGCCGAGGCTGATCACGCGGTCGATCACCGACTCGCGCTTGACCGCCGCGAGGATCCCGAGCAGCAGCGCGATCGGCACCGACACGGCGGTCGTGATCGCCGCCAGCGTGAGCGACTTCGGCAGGCGGCCGCCGATCAGCTCCGACACCGGCATGTCGCCGGACAGCGACCGGCCGAAATCGCCGTGCAGCAGCCCGCCGAGCCAGTGCACGTAACGCACGTGCGCCGGCATGTCGAGGCCGAACTGCTGGCGCAGCGCGGCGACCGTCTCCGGCGTCGCCGACTGGCCGAGCGCGGCCTGCGCGGCGTCGCCCGGCAACAGGTTCGTGATCGTGAAGATGATCGCGGACACGATCAGCAGCGTCAGCGCGGTGACCGCGATGCGCCGGCCGATCAGGCCGATGAGAATTCGGTTCATTGAGCGGCACTCCCGAAAATACCGCGCGTGGCCGGCGCGGTGCTCCGCACCGGCCGCGCGACGGCGGCCAGCAACAACGTCATGCGTTCCACCACACGTTCTCGGCGAACGTGAAGCCCATCATCGGGCCGGTCGGGATCGAGCCGAGGCCCGCGAGCCGCTTGTCGTATCCGTCGAGGAAGCTGATGAACGCCGGAATGCCGACGCGGCCCTGCTGCGACACGATCACCTGCATGTCGCCGTACATCTGCTTGCGCTTCGCATCGTCGGTTTCCGAACGCGCGGCGAGCAGCAGCTGGTCGAACTTCGCGTTCTTCCAGCCCGACTCGTTCCACGGCGCGTCCGACTTGAAGAACTGCGTGAACAGCACGTCGGCGCTCGAGCGCGGGTTGATGTTGCCGAAGGTGAGCGGGTGCTTCATCCAGTGGTTCGACCAGTAGCCGTCGGGCGACGCGCGGTTGACCTGCAGGTTCAGCCCGATCTTCTGGCCGGCCTGCTGCAGCAGCACGGCCATTTCGATCGAACCGTTCGCGTCGGACGTCGCATAGATCGGCGGCAGCGTGGCGCCCAGCGCACCCGCCTTCTGGAACAGGAACTTCGCCTTGTCCGGATCGTGCGCCCGCTGCGGCAGCGACGCGTTGTAGTAGCGATGCCCCGGCGGAATCGGCTGGTCGTTGCCGATCACCGAGTAGCCGCGGAACACCGCCGTGCGGAGCTGCTCGCGATCGAACAGGTACTTCATCCCTTCGACGAAATCGGGACTCGAGACGATCGGGTTGTCGCTGCGCATGATCAGGTCGGTATAGAGGCCCGACTTGGTTTCCTTCAGCGCGTAGCCCGGCGTCGACGAGACCCGTTGCGTCGAGCGCGGATCGATCGCATTGATCAGGTGCACGTCGCCCGACAGCAGCGCGTTCAGGCGCGCGGCGCTGTCGCTGATGCCGATCAGCTCGATCTCGTCGAGATACGGCTTGCCCGGCTTGAAGTAGCTGTCGTTGCGCACGCCGACGGTCGATACACCCGGCTTGAACGATTTCAGCTTGTACGGGCCGCAGCCGATGCCGGTCGAGAAGTCGGTCGTGCCGTCCTTGACGATCACGAGCTGCGGCGTCGCGAGAATGACCGGCAGGTCCGCGTTCGCGCTCGCGAGCGTCAACGTGACTTCGTCGGGCCCGCTCGCCTTCGCGTCCGCGAACTGTTCGGCAAGCGTCTTGACCTTCGACGCGGTGGCCGCGTTCTTGTGGCGCATCAGCGAAAACACCACGTCGGCCGGGCCGACGGGCTTGCCGTCGTGGAACGTGACGCCCTTGCGCAGCTTGATGATCCACGTCTTCGCATCGGTCGTCTGCAGCGACTCGGCGAGGTTCATCTGCGGCGTGAGGCTCGCATCGAGCTGCGTGAGGCCGCTGTAGAACATGAAGAAGCGCGTATAGTCCGCGCCGGTCGAGCCCTTGGCCGGGTCGAGCGTGTCGGCCGTCGAGCCGGCTTCGTTCGCGACCCGGATCTTGCCGCCGCGCTTCGGCGCGGGCGCGGCGAATGCAGAGCCGGGGGTCGTCAGCAGTCCGCCGGCGCCGGCGGCCATCATGCCGCTCGCCGCCATGACCTTCATCATGTCGCGGCGCGTGAAGCCGCCCTTGCCGCCGTTGTCGATATCGTCGCTCATCCGAACTGCTCCTGACTGTGGAAAGTGGGTCCAAGGGTCCAGCGTGGTTGTTCAATCCCGCCGCGACCGCTTGCTGGTGGCGGGCGCAACGTCGTACACATGCAATTCATTTAAGCATCGACAAAATGCCGGTTGTCCCGATTCGGGGCGCCCTCACGATACGAATCGACCGTTTTGGGTAGCCCGCGCAGCATGATTTGCTGCGTGCTTGCAGGGACCGCAGGCGGGTGCCGCCGCGTACCGCTGCGCGTCGTCCGGTGCCGCTGGCGACGCGCGTGTGAAAGCTCAGAGGATTGCTGGCGGCCGCCAGGCGTTCATCCCGAAGGCGCGGTGCAACGCGTACACCTGCGCGGCGTGGCGACGCCGCCGGCCTGCCCGGTGCGCGGGTTTTCCCCGGGTATCGCGACAGGCCGCGGCAGACGCACGCGACATCGCACCGGGGAAACGCGTCGCTTACAGCCCGAGCTGCGTCGCGAGATGGCCGATGTCCGACACTTCGTAATAGTTGTAGAACGGCGTGCCCGGCTCGTGGCCGCGGTTCACGAACGCCTTGTGCTTGATCCCGAGATCCTCGGCCGTCATCAGGTCGTAGCGCAGGCTCGACGACACGTGCAGCACGTCCTCGGGCTTGCAGCCGAGCTTGTCGAACATGTATTCGAAGCCCTGCATGCGCGGCTTGTACGATTGGGCCTGCTGCGCGGTGAAGACGGCATGGAACGGCGCGCCGAGCTTGTCGACGTTGCTCATGATCTGCTCGTCCATTGCGTTCGACAGGATCACCAGCTTGTACTTCGAAGCCAGCCGCGACAGCCCGGCCGGCACGTCCGGATGGGGGCCCCACGTCGGCACCGCCAGGTAGAAGCGTTCGGCCTCGGCTTCGTCGAACTTCACGCCGACCCGCGCGCAAGTGCGGCGGATCGCGTTGACGACGACGTCGCGGTACGGCTTCCAGGCGCCGAGCACCTCGTCGAGCCGATACGCGGCGAACGCGCGCACGAACGCCTCCATCGCGACCGGCGACAGCCGGTCCGCATAGATTTCGCGCGCCGTCTCGGCCATCCGAAAATGGGTCAGCGTGCCGTAGCAGTCGAAGGTGATGTACTTCGGTTCAAACTGGATCATGGTGACGTCCTGTCGGTGTGAAGCCCCGGGCCGGGCCGGGGACGGGCTGGGTTTGATGAAATTGAATCAAGGCAAAAAGTGCCGCGCGCGTCGTTTGGCGCCGTCCGAAACGCAGAATCGCCGCGTGTTGCGCGGCGCGAGCAGCACGATATGCGGCGCGCCCCGCACCGCCGGCCGCTGCGGTCCGCAGGCATTCGGGCATGACGCCGCGCTTTCATCGTAGTACCGCCCTCACAGCAGGAACGGTCGAATTGACCGGCCGCGCCGGCACGACATGCGCAATCGTCCACGCCGGTCGGGCGGATTCGCATCGATCGCGCACGCGAGGGCCCGCCGCCGGAAAACAGGCGAATCGTCCTATCCGTTGCGCCGCCGCGCTGGCAGAGTAATCGCGTCATTTCCACCCCATCCGGAGTCCGGCGTGTCCGACCACAATCCTTCCCGCACGCTCACGTATCGCCCGCTCGCCGAAGCAGACCTGCCCGCCGCGCATCGGCTGTCGGAGGCGGTCAAGTGGCCGCACCGGCTCGACGACTGGCGCTTCGTGTTCGCGCTCGGCAACGGCTTCGTCGCCGAAGACGAAACCGGCATCGTCGGCACCGCGTTTGGCTGGCCCTTCGGCGAATCGCACGCATCGCTCGGCATGGTCATCGTGTCGCCCGAGCGCCAGGGCCATGGCATCGGGCGCGAGCTGATGACCCGCGTGGTCGACAGCCTCGGCACGCGCACCATTTTTCTGCATGCGACGCCGGCGGGCGAGCCGCTGTACGCGAAATTCGGCTTCGAAGCGATCGATACGATCGATCAGCACCAGGGCGCGGCCTTCCAGCCGCCGCTGATCTCGCTGCCGCCGGGCGAGCGCCTGCGCCCGCTCGGCACCAACGACGGGCCGCGCCTCGCCGCGCTCGCGTCGCGCGCGGCCGGTTACGAACGCGGCGCCGTGATCGATGCGCTGCTCGACGTCGCGAACGGGATCGCGCTCGACCGCGACGGCGAGCTGCTCGGCTTCGCGCTGTTCCGCCGTTTCGGCCGCGGCCACGTGATCGGCCCGGTGATCGCACCGGATGCGCTGCGCGCGCAGGCGCTGATCAGCCACTGGCTCGCGCTGCACGAGGGCATGTTCGTGCGGCTCGACGTGCCGGGCGACAGCGGGCTGTCCGACTGGCTGCAGGGGCTCGGGCTGCCGCGCGTCGACACCGTCGTCGCGATGGCGCGCGGCGCGGCGCCCGAACGCGACCCGGCGCTGCGCGCGTACGCGATCGTGAACCAGGCACTCGGTTGAGCAGGACGCACGATGAGCTTTCTCTACAAGGCCGACCCGGTGCGCGGCGCGCAGTGGGCGGCGCGCTTCGCGCAACTGGCGCCCGATCTGCCGTTCCGGATCTGGCCTGACCTCGGCGACGCCAAAGCCGTCCGCTATCTCGCCGCATGGCAGCCGCCGGACGACCCGGTCGCACTCCTGCCGAATCTCGAGGTCGTGTTCTCGGTCGGTGCCGGCATCGACCAGTTCGACCTGTCGCGCGTGCCTTCGCACATTCCCGTCGTGCGGATGATCGAGCCGGGCATCGTCGAAGGGATGGTCGAGTACGTGACGCAGGCCGTGCTGACGATCCACCGCGACCTGTTCGACTATGCGGCGCAGCAACGCGAGCAGGTATGGCGCGAGCATCCCGTGCGCGCAGCCGCGTCGCGGCGCGTCGGCGTGCTCGGGCTCGGCACGCTCGGCCAGGCCGTGCTCGACACGCTGCGGCGCTTCGGCTTCCCGTGCGCCGGCTGGAGCCGCACGCCGCGCACGCTCGACGGCGTCGACTGCTACGCGGGCGACGCGGCGCTCGAACCGTTCCTGGCCCGCAGCGACATCCTGATCTGCCTGCTGCCGCTCACCGACGGCACGCGCGGCCTGCTCGGCACGCGCGTGTTCGACGCGCTGCCGGCCGGTGCATCGCTCGTGCAGGTCGGGCGCGGCCCGCAGCTCGATGCAGCCGCGCTGCTCGCCGCGCTCGACGGCGGCCGCCTCGACAGCGCGATCCTCGACGTGACGGACCCCGAACCATTGCCGGCCGGCCACCCGTTCTGGACGCACCCGCGCATCCGGATCACGCCGCACATTGCCAGTGCGACGCGGCCCGACACCGCCGTCGACGCCATCCTCGCGAACCTCGCGCGCCATCGCGCGGGCCAGCCGATGGTCGGCGTCGTCGATCGCGCGCGCGGCTACTGACGAGCGCGCCCGGCCAGCCGGGCGCGCAGCAGAAAATGCCGAAGCGCCCCGTGCAAACGCCGCGCGCGTACGTTTCGAGCCGCAAATTGAAGACGCATGCGGATTTCTCGCCCGTTAGCATGAACTCACCGCTGACACCCGACGAGAGTCCCGCCTTCCCATGAACCAAGCCGCGCTGATCGAAGCCGATCGTCAACACCTGATCCACCCCGTCGTCAATTACCGTGCGCACGAAGCGCGCGGCGTCACCGTGCTGGAATCCGCCGACGGCGTGTTCCTGCGCGACGCCGCGGGCCATACGCTGCTCGACGCGTTCTCGGGCCTGTGGTGCGTGAACGTCGGCTACGGCCGCGACAGCATCGTGAAAGCCGCCGCCGACCAGATGGCGAAACTGCCCTACGCGACCGGCTATTTCCATTTCGGCTCGCAGCCCGCGATCGAGCTGGCCGAACGGCTCGCGGCACTCGCGCCGCCGTCGCTGAACCGCGTGTACTTCACGCTCGGCGGATCGGATGCGGTCGACTCCGCGGTGCGCTTCATCACGCACTATTTCAACGCGACCGGCCGCCCGTCGAAGAAGCACATGATTGCGCTCGAACGCGGCTATCACGGCTCGTCGTCGATCGGCGCCGGCCTGACTGCGCTGCCGGCGTTCCACCGCCACTTCGACCTGCCGCGCGCGGACCAGCACCACATCCCGTCGCCCTACCCGTACCGCAATCCGCTCGGCGACGATCCGCCCGCGCTGATCGCCGCGTCGGTCGCCGCGCTCGAGGCGAAAGTCGCGGAACTCGGCGCGGACAACGTCGCGGCCTTCTTCTGCGAGCCCGTGCAGGGTTCGGGCGGCGTGATCGTGCCGCCGGCCGGCTGGCTGAAGGCGATGCGCGAAGCGTGCCGGCGCCTCGGCATCCTGTTCGTCGCCGACGAGGTGATCACCGGCTTCGGCCGCACGGGCCCGCTGTTCGCGTGCGAGCGGGAGCAGCTCGATCCGGACCTGATGACCGTCGCGAAGGGACTGACCGCCGGCTATGCGCCGATGGGCGCCGTGCTGATGTCCGACGAAATCTACGAAGGCATCGCGGGCAGCCGCACGGAATCGGCCGCGGTCGGCCACGGCCATACGTATTCCGCGCACCCGGTCAGCGCGGCGATCGGCCTCGAGGTGCTGAAGCTCTATCACGAAGGCGGGCTGCTCGCGAACGGCCAGGCGCTGGCGCCGCGCTTCGCGGCGGGGCTCGACGCGCTGCGCGCGCATCCGCTCGTCGGCGACGCGCGCTCGGTCGGCCTGCTCGGCGCGCTCGAACTGGTCGCCGACAAGGCGCGCAAGACGCGCTTCGACGCGGCGCTGAACGTGCCGGACAAGATCGCGGCGGCCGCGTACGCGAACGGCGTGGTGTTTCGCGCATTCGGCGACGGCATACTCGGCTTCGCGCCGGCGCTGAGCTTCTCCGCGGGCGAGTTCGACCTGCTGTTCGAACGCCTGCGCAAGACGCTCGACGACGTGCTGGCCGACCCGGGCGTGCAGCGCGCGCTGGACGCCGCGCACGCGCAGCCGGCCTGACGGGCCAAGGGAAAGCCGGGCTTGTGGCGGCCATCGTTCGACTCTAAAGTAACCGGACATTCCATTTTTTCCGACTCACGTGAACATGACGGACAGCAAGCTGGATCGCATCGACCTGCGCATCCTCTCCCAGTTGCAGAAGCGCGGCCGCATGACCAACGTCGAACTGGCCGACGCGGTCGGGCTGTCGCCCAGTCCATGCCTGATCCGCGTGAAGCGGCTCGAGAAGGCCGGCTACATCGGCGGCTACGGCGCGCACATCCAGCTCGAGAAACTCGGCGACGTGCAGGTCGTGTTCACCGAGGTCACGCTGGCCGACCACCGCCGCGAGGACTTCGACCGCTTCGTCGCGGCCATCCGCAACGTCGACGAGATCGTCGAGTGCCACCTCGCGAGCGGCGGCTACGACTATCTGCTGAAGTTCATCACGCGCAGCGTGAGCCACTACCAGACGATCGTCGAAGGGCTGCTCGAGCAGAACATCGGCATCGAGAAGTATTTCAGTTACGTGATCATCAAATCGCCGTTCGTCAAACGGCACTACCCACTCGAATCGCTGTTCGGCGAACGGCACTGACCGCAGCGTGCGATCGCCCTGAACGCGGCAGCCCGCTGTCCGCGCAGGATCGTCACGCGCCCGCGCAGCCGCTGTCGCCGAACCGCTCCATCCAAGGAACTGCCATGCCGCTTACGCTGTCCCGAACCGAACTCGTTCGCACCGCCAACCTGATCGACGGCACGTGGCGCGACGCGCTCGACGGCCGCCGCTTCGACGTCGCCGATCCGGCGACGCTCGAGACCGTTGCCTCCGCACCCGACAGCAGTGCCGCCGACGCGCGTGCCGCGACCGATGCGGCCGCACGCGCGCTGCCTGCATGGCGCGCGACGCCGGCCCGCGAACGCGCCGCGATCCTGCGTGCATGGCATGCGGCGATCGTCGCGCACACCGACGATCTCGCGAAACTGATGTCGCGCGAACAGGGCAAGCCGCTCGCCGAAGCGCGCGGCGAAGTCGCGTACGGCGCGTCTTACGTGCTGTGGTTCGCCGAGGAAGCGACGCGCACGTACGGCGACCTGATTCCGCAGCAGCAGCGCGGCAAGCGGCTCAGTGCGGTGAAGGAACCGATCGGCATCGTCGCCGCGGTCACGCCGTGGAATTTCCCGCTCGCGATGATCGCGCGCAAGATCGCGCCCGCGCTCGCGGCCGGCTGCACGGTCGTCGCGAAGCCGGCGGAGGACACGCCGCTGACCGCGCTCGCGCTCGCCTTCCTCGCGCAGGAAGCCGGCGTGCCGCCCGGCGTGCTGAACCTGATCGCCGCGTCGCGCGAGCGCGGCATCGAGGCGGTGGGCGACTGGCTCGCCGACGGCCGCGTGCGCAAGATCACGTTCACCGGATCGACGCCCGTCGGCAAGCTGCTCGCTCGCGAGTCGGCGGCGACGCTGAAGAAGCTGTCGCTGGAGCTCGGCGGCAACGCGCCGTTCATCGTGTTCGACGACGCCGAGCTCGACGCCGCGGTCGACGGGCTGATGGCCGCGAAATTCCGCAACGGCGGCCAGACCTGCGTGTCACCGAATCGCGTGTATGTGCAGGCCGGCGTCTACGACGCCTTTGCCGCGAAGCTCGCCGCGCGCGTCGCCGCGCTGAAGGTCGCGCCGGCCACCGACCCGGCCGCGCAGATCGGCCCGATGATCAACGCGCGTGCGGTGGATAAGATCGCGCGCCACGTCGGCGACGCCATCGAGCGCGGTGCGCGCGTGCTCGCCGGCGGCAAGCGCCTGGCCGAACTCGGACCGAACTACTACGCACCGACGGTGCTCGCCGACGCCACCGCCGACATGCAGCTGACCTGCGAGGAAACCTTCGGCCCGGTCGCGGCGTTGTTCCGCTTCGAGTCCGAGGACGAAGCCGTCGGCGCCGCGAACGACACGCCGTTCGGGCTTGCCGCGTATTTCTATACGCAGGACGTGCGGCGCATCGCGCGCGTGTCGGCGCGGCTCGAAACCGGCATCGTCGGCATCAACGAAGGCGCGCTCGCGAGCGAAGCCGCGCCGTTCGGCGGCGTGAAGGAATCGGGCTACGGCCGTGAAGGCTCGCGCTACGGCCTCGACGACTACCTGTCGATCAAGTACCTGTGCCAGGGCGGGCTCGACTGATGCCGAGCCGCCGGGCGCGAGGCTGAGGCCCGGCACCGGCCGGGCGGCAGGCACCTGTCGCCCGACGCATCAGCGCGCGACGGCTTCGGTGTGCCGGACGCTGCCCAGAAACCGCGTCAGCTCCACGGTCTGCGGCCGCTCGAAGATCTCCTCGGCCGTCCCGGTTTCCCACACCCGGCCCTGGTGCATGAACACGATCCTGTCGCTCACCGCCCGCGCGAAGTTCATCTCGTGCGTGACCATGATCAGCGTCATGTCCTCGCGCGCGAGTTGCTCGACGACGCCCAGCACCTCGCCGACCAGCTCGGGATCGAGCGCCGACGTGATTTCGTCGCACAGCAGCACGCTCGGCTTCATCGCGAGCGCACGCGCGATCGCGACGCGCTGCTGCTGGCCGCCCGACAGCTGCTCCGGAAACGCGTCGAACTTGTCGCCGAGCCCGACGCGCTCGAGCATCAGCTCCGCGATCGCGCGCGCCTGCTGACCGTGAGTCTTCTTCACGACCGACTGCGCGAGCATCACGTTCTGCCCGGCGCTCAGATGCGGAAACAGGTTGTATTGCTGGAACACCATCCCGACCTTCAGCCGCAGCGCACGCAGGTCCGCGTGCCGCGCGTCGACGCGTTCGCCGTCGATCGAGATCGTCCCCGCGTCGATACTCTCGAGCCCGTTGAGCGTGCGCAGCAGCGTGCTCTTGCCCGAGCCGCTGCGGCCGATGATCGAGACGACCTGCCCGCGCTCGACGGAGAAATCGATGCCCTTGAGCACATGATGGGAGCCGAAGTTCTTTTCGATCCCTCGGGTTTCAACGAGCGGCATGCCATCTCCTTTGCAACGTGCGCGCATATCGGGTGAGCGGATAACAGAGCGCGAAATAGATCAGCGCGACGAGCCCGTATACGACGAACGGCCGGAACGTCGCGTTCGAGATCGCGATGCCGGCTTTCGTCAGTTCGGTAAAACCAATGATCGACACCAGCGCCGTATCCTTCACGGCCTGCACGCCGAAGCCGACGGTCGGCGCGATCGCGATGCGCGCCGCCTGCGGCAGGATCACGTGACGCAGTTGCTCGACATAGCTCATCGCCAGGCTCGCCGACGCCTCCCACTGCCCTTTCGGCACCGCCTCGACGCAGCCGCGCCAGATTTCGGCGAGATACGCGCTGGTGAAGAACGTGAGCCCTGCGGTGGCCGCGACCCACGGCGGAACGTCGAGCCCGACGAGCGGCAAGCCGAAGAACACGATGAACAGCTGCATCAGCAACGGGGTGCCCTGAAACACCTCGATGTAGAGCTTCGCGGCGCCGCGCAGCACCGTCGAGTTCGACACGCGCATCACGAGCAGCCCGAGGGCGACGAGGCCGCCGGAGACGAACGACACGATCGACAGCACGATCGTCCAGCGCGCGGCCAGCAGCAGGTTCGCGAGAATCTGCCCGAACGTGAAATCGATCATCGTGCACCTCGCAGGCGGCGGGAGAACAGGCGGCGGCCCATCGCGCCGAGCGTGGCACGCAGCAGCAGCGCCATCGCCAGATACGAAAGCGTGATCACGAAATACGTCTCGAATGCGCGAAAGTTGCGCGATTGAATGTAGCCCGCCGCATAGGTCAGGTCGGCCACCGAGATCTGCGACACGACCGCCGACCCGAGCATCGTGATCACGATCTGGCTCGAGAGCGCCGGAAACACCTTGGCGAGCGCCTGCGGCAGGATGACGTGGCGCAGCATCTGCGCGCGCGACATCGCCAGCGCGGACGCCGCTTCGAGATGCCCTTTCGGCACGGCGGCGACGCCCGCGCGCACGATCTCGACCGCGTACGCGCCGAGATTGAGCGTCATCGCGAGGAGCGCGGCCGTGTACTCGTCGATGTGCACGCCGAGCGCGGGCAAGCCGAAAAAGATGAAGAACAGCTGGACGACGAACGGCGTGTTGCGGATCGCCTCGACGTACCCGCCGATCAACGGGCGCAGCCGCACGGCCGCGCGCGCATCGGCGCTGTACGCGGCCGCGCCGAGCACGCCGATCGCCACGCCGAGCACGGTCGCGACCGCGGTCAGTGCCAGCGTGATCGCCGCGCCGCTCGCGAACACGCCGGCATACTCGTTCAGTTCGCCGAATTGAAGCTGGTAACTCATGACAAAGGGATGGATTCGGGGTCGGACAACGACATCCGCCGCGCCGGGCATGCCGGCCGCGGCGGCGCATCAGGCACGGCTGCGCACGCTCACAGTCCGGCCGGCAACGGCTGGCCGAGCCACTTCTTCGACATCGTGCCCAGCGTGCCGTCCTGCTTCGCGTGCGCGATCGTGTCGTCGATCTTCGCGAGCAGGCGCGGTTCGTTCTTGTTGACGCCGACGAAGCACGGCGAATTCTTGATCACGAACTTGACCTCGGGCCGGCGCGGCGGATTCTTCGCCAGAATGGCCGCCGCGACGATGTTGCCGGCGGCGATCAGCTGCACTTGCCCCGACAGGAACGCCTGGATCGTCGCGTTGTTGTCCTCGAAGCGCTTGATCGTCGCGTTCGGCGCGAGCTGCGACAGCGCGATCTCCTCGAGCGCGCCGCGCGTGGCGCCGACCGTCTTGCCGGTCAGGTCGGCGGGCGCGCTCACTTTCATGTCGGCCGGCCCGAACACGCCCTGGAAATACGGCGCGTACGCGGTCGAAAAGTCGATGACCTTCTCGCGCTCCGGCGTCTTGCCGAGCGACGAGATCACCATGTCGACCTTGTTGGTCGTCAGGTACGGAATCCGGTTCGCGCTGTTCACGGGCACCAGCTTCAGCTTCACGCCGAGCGACTTGGCGAGCAGTTCGGCCATGTCGATGTCGTAGCCCTGCGGCTGCATGTCCGTGCCGACCGAGCCGAACGGCGGATAGTCCTCCGGCACCGCGACGCGCAACGCGCCGTTCTTCGCGATGGTGTCGAGCGCATCGGCATGCGCCGGTGCGGCGGCGAGAAGCGCCATCGCGGATGCTGCGATCAGCGCAGCCAGCCAGGTGCGGCGGGGAAACGGTCGAGTCGTCGGGCTCACGGTGCATCTTCCTTGTCTGGTATGTCGTCGGGCAGCGCAACCGTTGCGCGGCCCGAACCACTTCAGCAAGAACCGGACCATCGCCGTGCGAAGCTTGCCGCGCCGGCACCGGACGGCATGCCTCGCGTGCCGCATTCCTCATTTCGGTGCATGGGCCGGCACCGGCCGCGGCGGCTGCCCATTTGCAGCGCGTCCCGGCGCACCAAATTAACCATTCTGTTCATGCGCCGGCCTGCGACCGGCTCGCCGGGCGGGATCGTGGCCGATCCCGTATGCACGGATTCGAACCGGCCCAGTCGAAATTTGCATGCCGTTTGTGATCGGAATAACGGCTGAATACGTTCACGACGTACCGGACCTGCGCCGCGCCCGGCGACACGCGATCAGGCTGGCCAGGCTGGGTTCCGCGCCGCTGTTTCTCCGGTACCGGTGGTTCCGGTCGTCTCGCGACCGGAATGACTCCAATCACATTCGTGCACGAGGATGCAGCCATGGCATCGATTCCCGAACCGTCGACAACCGGCGACACCGACAAACGCAACTGGCTCGAATCACACGAAGCCGGTTATCACAAGACCCTCGGCAATCGACAGGTGCAGATGATCGCGATCGGCGGGGCCATCGGCACGGGGCTGTTTCTCGGCGCCGGCGCCCGGCTGCAGGCGGCCGGGCCGGCGCTCGCGATCGTCTATCTGGTGTGCGGTGCGTTTTCGTTCCTGATCCTGCGCGCACTCGGCGAGCTCGTGATGCACCGCCCCAGCAGCGGCAGCTTCGTGTCGTACGCGCGCGAATTCCTCGGCGAGAAGGCGTCGTTCGTCGCAGGCTGGATGTACTTCCTGAACTGGGCGATGACCGGCATCGTCGACATCACCGCGGTCGCGCTCTACATGCATTACTGGGCGCCGTTCGCAGGCGTGCCGCAATGGATCTTCGCGCTCGTCGCGCTTTGCATCGTCGCGACGATGAACCTGATCGGCGTGAAGTGGTTCGCCGAAATGGAGTTCTGGTTCGCGCTGATCAAGGTTGCCGCGATCGTGCTGTTCCTCGCGATCGGTTCGCTGATCCTCGGCACGGGCATGCCGGTCGCCGGCCATGACACCGGGCTGCATCTGATCACCGACCACGGCGGCTTCTTTCCGCACGGGCTGATGCCGGCGCTGGTGCTCGTGCAAGGCGTGGTGTTCGCGTTCGCGGGCGTCGAGCTGGTCGGCACGGCCGCCGGCGAATGCAAGGATGCGCGCAAGGTGCTGCCGCGTGCGATCAACAATGTGATCTGGCGCATCGCGATCTTCTACGTCGCGTCGGTCGTCCTGCTCGTCTGCCTGCTGCCGTGGAGCGCGTACAAGGCGGGCCAGAGCCCGTTCGTCACGTTCTTCGGGGCGCTCGGCGTGCCCCGCATCGGTTCGGTGATGAACCTGGTCGTGCTGACGGCCGCGCTGTCGAGCCTCAACTCCGGCCTGTATTCGACCGGGCGCGTGTTGCGTTCGCTGTCGATGGGCGGCTCGGCGCCGGCGTTCCTCGCCCGGATGAGCGCGCAATCCGTGCCGTACGCCGGCATTCTCGTGACGGTCGCGATCTACGTGGTGGGCGTGCTGCTCAACTATCTCGTGCCGTCGAGCGTGTTCGAGATCGTGCTGAACATCGCGTCGCTCGGCATCATCAGCACGTGGGGATTCATCGTCGTATGCCAGATGAAGTTCCGCGCCGCGGTCCGGCGCGGCGAGGTGGACGACGTGTCGTTCAGGATGCCCGGCGCGCCCGTGACGTCGTGGCTGACGCTGCTGTTCCTGCTCGGCGTGCTGGTCCTGATGGCGTTCGACTACCCGAACGGAACGTGGACGATCGCATCGATTCCGCTGGTCGCCCTGCTGCTCGTGGCCGGCTGGAAGTGGCTGAGCAGCCGCGCGCGCCGCGCGTTGCTCAAGCCGACGATTCCGTCGGTCGCGCTGACGCAGAGCGTGCTCGAGAAGGGTGACGACTGACGCGACGCCCGACGCGGGCCGGCCGGCGACGTCCCTACACTTTCCCCGCCAGATGAAACCGCGACGCCGGATGCCACAGCGTGACCGACGTGGCAACCTGCTCGCCGACCCAGGTGCGGCGCCTCAACAGCAGGCACGGCTCGCCGATTTCCATCACGAGATGCCGGCGCACCTGCGCATTGGGCTTCTCCGCGTAGATCCTGAACTCGGCACGCTGAATCGGCGCCAGGCGCACCATGTAATGATTCGGCGTCTCGATCGAGAAGTCCTGCTCCAGATACGCAGGAAACAACGCTGGATTGACGTAGCGATCCTCGAACTGGATCGGTTCGTCTTCCTCATAGTGCACGATGCGTGAATGAAACACGGGCCCGGAACGCAGTCCGAGCGCATCGATCGCTTCCGGATCGACGCTGCGCTCGATCTGCAGGACCCGCGCACGGTGCCGATGACCGCGCTCGGCAATCTCGTCCGCGATGTTGCGGATCTCCAGCACCGTCGATTCGTAATGCCGGCGCTCGACGAACGTGCCGGCCCCCTGGATGCGGGTCAGCACGCGTTCGGCCGTCAGTTCGCGCAGCGCGCGCGATACCGTCATCCTGGCCACGCCGAACTCCTTGACCAGTTCGGCCTCGGTCGGAATCGCGCCGCCGGGCTTCCAGTCGCCCTTCGCGATCCGTTCGACGACGTAGCGCTTGATCTGCTGATAGGCCGGCAGTGCGCGCGCCGGCACGGCGTCGCCCGATGCCCGCGCCGCCCATGCGGAAGGTTCGCGTTCCGTTTCGTTCATGCGCCCTCGACCGAATGAATAATGGATGACTCTCCGTCGTCGCCCGTCGTCACTGCAACGAAGGCGGCACACCCGCGACGATCGCGGCCGCGATCGCGATGTCGTCCGCCAGCGGCCGGTCGTCGCGATACGCCGGCACGCGTTCGCGCACGTGGCGCCACAACGCATCGGTAGACGCGGCGCGCCCGGTTTCGTCCCGCTGCAGATCGTACGCCTGCGCAGCGGCCAACAGCTCGATCGCGAGCACGCGCGTCGTATTCTCGATGATGTCGAGCGCCTTCAGCGCCGCCGGTGTCGCATGACACAGGTGATCCTCCTGCAGCCCCGACGTGATGCCGCCGTCGAGGCTCGCCGGCGCCGCGAGCCGCTGGTTCTGCGCGACCAGCGCGACCGCCGTGTATTGCGCGATCATGAAACCCGAGCAGCTTCCGCCCGGCGTCGCGAGAAACGCCGGCAGCCCGCTGACGAGCGGATTCACGAGCCGGTCGAGACGCCGCTCGGCGATCGCCGCGACCTGCGCCATCGCGGCCGCGAGGCTGTCCATCGCGAGCGCGATGCCCGCACCGACCGCATGCGCCTGCGAATGCACGGCCGGCGCCTCGCGCGTGCCGGCAACGATCGGATTGTCGGTGACGGACGCGAGTTCGCGATCGACCACCTCGGCCGTGACGTCGAACACATCGCGCGCCGCGCCGTGCACGTGCGGAATCGTGCGCAGGCTGAGCGGATCCTGCGTATGCCGGCCGCTCGCCGCAGCCAGCATGCCGCTGTCCGCCAGCATCGCACGCAAACGGGCACCGACCTGCCCGATGCCGGGCGAAATCCGCAGCGCAAGCGAGGCCGGGTCGAATGCGGCAAGTTGTCCGCCGAGGTTCTCGAAGCTCATCGCCGCGATCCAGTCGGCCCAGTCGAGCAAACGTTCCGCACGGGCAAGCGCGAGCGCGGCCAGCCCCGTGACGCATGGGGTGCCGTTGACGAGGCTCAGCCCCTCCTTCGCGCCGAGTACGAGCGGTTCGCGGCCGATACGGCGCAGCGCCTCGTCGCCGCGCATGCGCTCACCGCGATAGCGCGCATGACCGTGGCCGATGCAGACGAGCGCGACATGCGCCATGTGGGTCAGGTAGCCGACCGAGCCGTGCGCCGGCACTTCGGGCAGGCAATCGTGCTCGAGCAGTGCGACGAGCTGCTCGACGACGTCGACGCGCACGCCCGAATAGCCATGCGCGTAGTTGTTGATCGCCGCCGCCATGATCGCGCGCGTTTCCGCCGCGCCGAGCGGCACGCCGACGCCCACCGCGTGGCTCATCAGGATGTTGCGCGACAGTTCGCTCTGCTGAGCGGGCGACACGATCACGTTGCACAGCGCACCGACGCCCGTATTGACGCCGTATGCGCGAATGCCGCGCGCCACGAGCGCGTCGACGAGCTCGCGTGCCGCGACGACGCGTTCGCGCGCGTCGCCGGTCAAGCCGAGCGGATCGCCGGCCGCCACGGCCGCGACCTGCCGCCATTCGAGCGGCGTGGTGGAACGAAACACGGTCATGGCAGCCTCAGTTCGCGGTGCGATCGTGATGGCTCGACACGAACTGCCGGAAGCGTTCCGAGCACTGGCCGCCGAACAGCGCATCGGGTGCGCCGTCCGCATCGACTTCGCCCTGATGCAGGAACATCACGCGATTCGACACATGGCGCGCGAAGCCCATTTCATGCGTGACGACCAGCATCGTGCGGCCCTCCTCCGCGAGCGAGCGCATCACGCGCAGCACTTCGCCGACCAGCTCGGGGTCGAGCGCCGATGTCGGTTCGTCGAACAGCATCACCTTCGGATGCATCGCGAGCGCACGGGCAATCGCGACGCGCTGCTGCTGGCCGCCCGACAGGTGCGCGGGATAGTAGCCGCGCTTGTCGGCAAGGCCGACACGTGCAAGCAGCGCCTCGGCTTCCTCCACCGCTTCCGCCCGGCTGCGCTTCTGCACCCGCAGCGGCCCTTCGACGAGGTTGTCGAGCACCGTCATGTGGGACCACAGGTTGAAGTTCTGGAACACCATCCCGAGCTGGGAGCGAATCCGATCGACCTGGCGCCGGTCGCTCGGGTGCAGCTTGCCGTCGCGCGCGCGCTTCATCGCCAGTTCCTCGCCCGCGAGCGCGACGGAACCGTCGTCGGGCGTCTCGAGCAGGTTCAGGCAGCGCAGGAACGTGCTCTTGCCCGATCCGCTCGCGCCGAGGATCGAGATCACGTCGCCCTCGTGCGCGTCGAGCGAAATGCCCTTCAGCACATGATGATCGCCGAACGACTTGTGGATGTTCTTGACCGACAGTGCGACGGGAGCAGCGGTGTTCATCGGTTTCTCCAGGAAAGATTGGCGCGCTCAGGAAGCGACGCGGCGGGCATTGCGGGTCGCCGCGGCCGGCGCACCGGACGGCTTCGGCGCACGCAGGTGCCCCGAGAGCCGCCATTCGAGCGCGCCGAGCAGGCGCACGACGATGAAGTTCAAGCCCAGGTAGATGACGGCCGCGCAGACGAACACCTCGGTCGTCCGGTAGGTTTGCTGAATGATCTGCTGCGCGACGCCCGTGACCTCCCATACCGTGACGAGGCTCGCCAGCGCGGTCGACTTGACCAGCAGCACGGCTTCGGTCGAATACGCGGGCAGGCACTGGCGCAATGCGATCGGGCCGATCACGCGCCGCAGCAGCGCGAAGCCCGACAAGCCGATCGAATAGCCGGCCTCGATCTGCCCGACCGGCACGGCCATCAGCCCGCCGCGCAGGATTTCGGCCGTATAGCCGGCCGTGCACAGCGCCAGCGACAGCACCGCGCAGACGTACGGCTCGCGCAGCAGCGGCCACATGAAGCTCTCGCGAATCACGCCGAACTGGCCGAGCCCGTAATACACGAGGAACATCTGGATCAGCAGCGGCGAGCCGCGAAATACCAGGATGTAGGCACGCGCAAAGCGGTTCGGCAGCCAGTTCGGCGACACGCGCATCGTGACGATCACGAGCGACAGCAGGCCGCCGAGCACGAGCGACGCGAAGAACAGGCCGAGCGTGGTCGGCACGGCCGCGAGCAGCTGGCGCAGCGTGTCGAGGAGAAAAGCGAAATCGATGGACATGCCCGTTCTCCGTCAGTTGCGCGCGAAATTGCGGCGGAACGACCGGCCGACGATCGCTTCCGCCCGGTTGAACACGCGGTTCGACAAGCCCGTCATCAGCAGGTACAGCGCCCCGCCTGCGACGAAGAACACGAAATACTGGTGCGTCGAGTTCGCGGCGATCTGGCTCGTGCGCAGCAGCTCGGCGAGCCCGGTGACCGAGATCAGTGCCGAGTCCTTGAGGCTCAGTTGCCACACGTTGCCGATACCGGGCAGCGCGAAACGCAGCACCTGCGGCACCAGGATGCGCCGCAGCACCATGCTGCGCGGCATGCCGATCGAGCGCGCCGCTTCGAGCTCGCCCTTCGATACCGCGAGCACCGCCGCGCGATACACCTCCGCCTGGTAGGCGCCCGAGATCATTCCGACCGCGAGCGCACCGATCACGAACGGCGGCACGCCGATGAAACCTTCCGCGCCGAACCACTGGCCGACGGCCGTGACGAGCGTCGAGCCGCCGAAATAGAACAGGTAGATGACGAGCAGTTCGGGTACGCCGCGAAACACGGTCGTATAGAGGTCGCCGAGCAGGCGCGCGCTGCGGTGGCGCGACAGCTTCGCGGCCGCGATCGCCGCGCCGATCACGGCGCCGACCGCGAGCGCCGCGAGCGTCAACGCGACCGTCATCAGTGCGGCGAGCAGCAGCACGCCGCCCCAGCCTTCGGTTCCGAAGCCGAGCATTTCAAGAATCGCCATGCGTGCCTCCCGGCAAGCGTTGAGTGAATCCGCAGGATGCGTGCCGCCGCGCGTCGTTCGAAGGACCTGGCGCGGCAGCGGCCGGACGCGCGCTTACGGCGTGACGTCGGTCTTGAACCACTTGTCGGCAAGCTTCTTCACGGTGCCGTCCGCGAGCGCCGCGCCGATCGCCGTATCGAACTTCGTCTTCAGGTCGGCATCCTGCTTGCGGAACGCGAGCCCTTCGCCC
Organism: Burkholderia sp. BCC1972; assembly: GCF_905339605.1. Lineage (NCBI taxonomy): Bacteria > Pseudomonadati > Pseudomonadota > Betaproteobacteria > Burkholderiales > Burkholderiaceae > Burkholderia > Burkholderia sp. BCC1972. Next base: position 28,721 of record NZ_CAJPGH010000044.1, read on the forward strand.
GGCCCCCAGATCGGCCCGCCGAGCTTCGGCCCCGCGAGCACGATCGATGCGGTGTCCTTCTTCGCGTTGTTCGCCGCGTAGTACGTCACGTCGTCGAACGATGCATCGATGCGCCCGGCGACGAGGTCGAGGTCGCGTTCGGGCGACGTCTTGTACACGCGAATCGACGCGATGTCCTTGAAGCTGTCGTTGATGAATTTCGTGTAGACGGTGCCCGACTGGATGCCGATCGTCTTGCCCTTCAGTTGCTTGCGCAGGGCGTCGACGGTGGGTTTGTCTGCATTCGCGTCACCCGTCAGCTTGACGATCGGTGCGCCGGGTGCGGCCTTCGGCAGGATCTTCGTATCGGTGACGGCGAACGTCGCCGGCGTTGCCGCATAGGGGCGCGAGAACAGCAGGATCTTTTCGCGATCCGGCGTGATGGAAATCGCATCCATCAGGATGTCGAACTTGCCGGCCTGCAGGCCCGGAATCATCCCGTCCCAGTCCTGCGCGACCATGTTGCACTGCACCTTGATCCGCTCGCACACATTCGCGAGCAGCTCCGGCTCGAAACCGCCCAGCTTGCCGCCCGGCAGCGTGAGGTTCCACGGCGCGTAGCCGCCTTCCAGCGCGACCGTCACCGTCTTCCATTCCTTGGCCTGCACGGGCGCCGCGAGCGTTGCCGCTGCAGCTGCGATGACGCCGATCGTCCTGACTGCCCACTTGATGCGCTTACCGTTCACGAGATTTCTCCTTGCGTTGAAGTTCGCCATCCCTTCGGTTCATCGAGCCGCCTCAGGAATTTGTCTATACAAGCATGCAAGAAGAAAAACGGCGAGACAAGCAGCGTTCAAAAAAAACCGGTGAAACGCGGGAAATCCCCTAATTAAAGGCTCCCGGCGTGCGTCGTCATGGGGAATTCAGGCACGCACTTGGTGCAGTCCTGACGATCCAATCGCAAGGATGACTAGACAAATTCCGGATTCGATCACCAGCGCTGCGCGAGCCGGCGCGAGAAGCCCCGCATGCCGGATCGGCCTGCATGAAGACCGGCACGCTGCGGGCCGCGAATCGATGGCGCCATGAACGGTGCTCATGCGGCGCATGAAATCTTATCGATTGTTGGCACCCCGGATCGACGCCGACAATCCGCTTCATGTCCCCTCGCTTGCGGTACGGGCCACTCCCCCTCCCAATCGGCACATCACGATCCATGAACCATCCCCTCGCCGTCTCCTGCATCGCCGAGGCCCGCGCGGCCACGGCGGCACCGTTCCCTGCCCGCCCCCGCACCTGCGGCGAAGCACTCGTCGACCTCCTCGAACGCCAGGGCGTCGAATGCGTGTTCGGCATTCCTGGCGTGCATACCGTCGAGCTCTATCGCGGCCTCGCCGCATCGTCGATCCGTCACGTGACACCGCGCCACGAGCAGGGGGCCGGCTTCATGGCCGACGGCTACGCACGCGTCACGGGCCGGCCGGGGGTCTGCTTCATCATCACCGGGCCGGGCATGACCAATATCGCGACCGCGATGGCACAGGCCTACGCCGATTCGATCCCGATGCTGGTGATCTCGAGCGTCAACGCACGACGCGAGCTCGGCAGCGGCGACGGCCGCCTGCACGAACTGCCGTCGCAGCGCGAAGTGTTCGCGGGACTCACCGCGTTCTCCCACACGCTGCTCGACGCGGCCGACCTGCCACAGGTCCTCGCGCGCGCCTTCGCGGTGTTCGAGAGCGCGCGGCCGCGGCCCGTGCACATCGAGATTCCGCTCGACGTGATCGTGATGCCGGCGCCCGCGCTACCCACCGCGCCACTCGCGCTGCCTGCGCGCCCCGCGCCGGATCCGAACGCCCTCGCGGCGGCGGCCGACCTGCTCGCGCACGCGCGCCGGCCGCTGATCCTCGCAGGCGGCGGTGCCATCCATGCGGCGGCGGAACTGCGCGAGCTCGCCGAACGCCTGCACGCGCCCGTCGCGCTGACGATCAACGCCAAAGGCCTGCTGCCGCCCGGCCACCCGTTGCTGATCGGCTCCACCCAGTCGCTGCCGGCCACCCGCGTGGCGATCCGCGACGCCGACGTGGTGCTCGCCGTCGGCACCGAGCTTGGCGAAACCGATTACGACGTCACGTTCGACGGCGGCTTCGCGATCGACGGCCGGCTGATCCGCATCGACATCGACGCGCAACAGCTGATGCGCAACGCCCGCGCGGAAATCGCCATCGCCGGCGATTCGCGGCAGGCGCTCGGCGCACTGTCGACCCGCCTGCACGAGCGGCCCGCGCCAAGCCCCGAGGCCGGCTGGGGTGCGCTGCGGGTGGCGGCCGTTCGCGCCGCGATCGCGTCCGGCCACGACGGCCCCGCGCACGCGCAGGCGCGGCTGATCGACACGATCGTCGCGGCGCTGCCCGGCGCGATCATCGCCGGCGATTCGACGAGCCCCGTCTACGTCGGCAATTTCACGCACGATGCGCCGGCGCCGCGCAGCTGGTTCAACTCGTCGACCGGTTACGGCACGCTCGGCTACGGGCTGCCCGCCGCGATCGGCGCAAAGCTCGCCGCGCCTGCGCGGCCGGTCGTCTGCCTGATCGGCGACGGCGGCCTGCAGTTCACGCTGCCGGAGCTCGCGAGCGCGGTCGAGGCGCGCGTGCCGGTGATCGTAATCGTCTGGAACAACCGCGGCTACGGCGAGATCCGCAAATACATGGTCGCACGCGACATCACGCCGGTCGGCGTCGAGCCCTATACACCCGATTTCCAGGCACTCGCACGCGGGTTCGGCTGCGCGGCGCACGCAGCCGCGACGCCCGATGCACTTGCCGAAGCGCTGCGCGAAGCGACAGCACGCACGATTCCGACCGTGATCGAAATCGACGAGGCAGCCTGGTTCGGTCAGGTGCAACGATGAGCACGGCGCCCGATTTCGCGTTCGATCCGCCGCTGCACACGCGCCACTTCATCGACGGGACGTGGCGCGCGAGCGTCGGCGGCGCGACGCTACCCGTCGTCGATCCGTCGACGGAAGCGCACCTCGCCGACGTCAGCGCAGGCGGCGAGGCAGACGTCGAACACGCCGTGCAAGCCGCGGCGCGCGCGTTTCCCGGCTGGAAACGCACGACCGGCGCCGAACGCGCGGCCCTGCTCCGCGCGATCGCGCGCGGCGTCGACGCACGCCGCACGCGGCTCGCCACGCTGCAGTCGCTCAACAACGGCAAGCCGTTCGCCGAGGCCGAGATCGACGTCGCGGACGTGATCGCCACCCTCGACTACTACGCAGGCCTCGCGGACCGTCTCGACACGGACGGCGAAACCGAGGTATCGCTGCCCGGCAGCGACCATCGTGCGTGGATCCGGCGCGAACCGGCCGGCGTCGCCGCGCTGATCGTGCCGTGGAATTTCCCGATGGTGACCACCGCATGGAAGCTCGCACCCGCGCTCGCGGCCGGTTGCACCGTCGTGCTGAAGCCGTCCGAGATCACGCCGCTGCCCGAACTCGAACTCGCCGCGATCGCCGCCGAGGCGGGCGTGCCGCCCGGCGTGCTGAACGTCGTGACGGGCACCGGCCACGACGTCGGCGCCCGGCTGTGCGCGCATCCGCTCGTCGCGAAGGTGTCGTTTACCGGCAGCACGGCGGTCGGCGCACAGGTCATGAAGACGGCCGCGGACACGATCAAGGGCGTCGGCCTCGAACTCGGCGGCAAGTCGTCGATCGTCGTGTTCGACGACGCCGACCTCGATCACGCGGTCGAACTGATCGCGGGCGGCGGCCTCTTCAACGCGGGGCAGATGTGTTCGGCGACCTCGCGCGTGCTCGTCGCCGCCCCGCTCGCCGACGAACTCGTCACGCGCCTCGCGCGGCGGATCGACGCGACCGTCGTCGGCCCGCCGTTCGCGCCCGGCGTACAGATGGGCCCGCTGACGAACCGCGCGCAATACGAACGCGTGAAGCGCCACATCGCGCAAGGCCGGGCCGACGGTGCACGGCTCGTCGCGGGCGGCGACGTGCTCGACGGCCCCGGCTACTTCATCCGGCCCGCGCTGTTCGTCGACGTGCCGACCGGCAGCCCGCTATGGTCTGAGGAAATCTTCGGCCCGGTGCTGTGCGTGCGCGTGTTCGACACCGAAGACGACGCGATCGCGGCCGCCAACGATACCGAGTACGGGCTCGTCGCCACCGTCGTCACGCGCGACACGGCCCGCGGCAAGCGAGTCGCCGACGCGCTCGAGGCAGGCGTCGTGTGGATCAACACGCCGCAGCTGATCTATCCGCAAACCTCATGGGGCGGCTACAAGCGCAGCAGCATCGGGCGCGAGCTCGGTCCGTTCGGGCTGGCCGCGTTCCAGGAGATCAAGCAGGTCATGATGCCGGCCCGTTGAGACCGCACGGCCCATGCGTTTATGTCATGGCGCGCATGCGGATATTTCGTTTGTTGCGGAAATTTGACCTCCCTACAGTTCATCCACACCCCGCGCCGCCGTTCGGCGACCGGCATCGAACCACACGGCATCGTTCATCAGGAGACGGCCATGCAACACTTCAAGGCGGGCAGAAGGCAGGTGATCAAAACCCTCGGCACGGCACTCGCTGCATCCGCCCTTCCGATGCCATTCATCAGTACTGCGAAGGCACAGTCGAGCAGCTTCGCCGGCAAGACGCTGCGCCTGCTCACCTGGTCCGACGATACCGGCGCGGCCGCCCTGCGCAACATCGCGGAAACCTTCAGCAAGCAGACCGGCGCACGCGTGATCGCCGATCGCGCGGACGGCACGTCGGGCATGGTCGCGAAGGTCAAGGCCGCGGGCGAGCGGCCGACCTACGATGTCATCACGCTCGCCGGCGTGGGTGCGGCGGGTCTCGCCGATGCGGGGCTGCTCACGAAGCCGGACCTGAACCGGCTGCCGAACCTGAAGGACGTCGCGCCGCCCTACCGCACCGGTGCGAACGGCTTCGGCATCGGCTACCTGCTGTGGTCGGACGGGCTGATCTACAACACGGCGACCGTGAAGAGCGCGCCGGCGAGCTACGAGGCACTGTGGGATCCGAAGTATGCGGGCCGCCTGTTCCTGCCGCCGCCCGAGTGGGCCGAAGCGGTCGACCTCGCGATCATCGCCGCGAAGCTGGCCGGCGGTTCGCAGCAGAACATCGATCCGGGATTCCGGAAGCTCGCGCAGTTGAAGGATCGCGTGATGACGCTCGGTGAAAACCCGAACCAGGTGGCCGACCTGTTCCGCACCGGCTCGCTCGACATCGGCGGCATCTATTCGCCCGCGTTCTTCCCGGACCAGATCCGCAAGCCCGACTACAAGATGGGCGTGACGTACGGGATGAAGGAAGGCTTCGCGACGCAACTGATGTTCACCGTGATCCCGAAGGCGCACCCGGGCGACCTCGACCTGATTCACGCATTCATCAACCATTCGCTCGATGCGGGCGTGCAGGGCCGGATGGCGGCCGACGTGCTGAACGGCCCCGTGAACGCGAAGGCCGTGATTCCCGCGGAAAGCCGCGCGTTCGTGCCGTCGCCGCAGCAGATCGCGGAGAAAGCCGTGCTGCACGACGACAAGGCGCTCGCAGTCGTCCAGCCCGCGTGGATCAAGCGCTACACGGGCCTCTTCTCGGCGTAACGACATGGCCTCCCTGTCTTCCCCCCGCGATGCAGGGTCGGCCGGCACCGTAACGGCCGGTTCCGGCCCCGACGCCGCCCCCGCGCTGGCCGGCGTGCCGCCGTGGCTGCTGCTCGCACCGATCCTCGCGTTCCTCGCGGTACTTGCCGCCGCGACGCTCACGGTATTGCGCATGAGCGTCGGCGTGTCCGGCGACGAATGGCGCACCTTCACGCTGCAGAACTACGCCGATCTCGCGGATCCGTACTTCACGACGTCGCTGTGGCTCACGCTGCGCCTCGCGTTCCAGAGCATGGTGTGCGCGGTGCTGCTCGCGATCCCGGTTGCACTCGCGATGGCACGCACCGAATCGCGGCTCGCGCGCCGGCTGCTGCTCGCCGGCGTCCTGCTGCCGCTGCTCGTGAACCTGCTGCTGCAAGGGTACGGCTGGCTCGTGATGCTCGGCCCGGCCGGGTTGCTCAACCGCACGCTGCTCGCCACCGGCATGATCGGGCGGCCGCTGCAATTGCTGTACCGCGAGCACGGCGTACTGCTCGGCCTGATCCAGACCGCGTTCCCGCTCGCCGTGCTGCCGCTGTCGAGCGCGCTGCGCGCCGTGTCCCGCGCGTACGACGAAGCCGCCGCGACGCTCGGCGCGAGCCGGTGGCAGACGCTGCGGCACGTGACGCTGCCGCTCGCGATGCCCGGCCTCGTCTCGGGCGCGCTGCTCGTGTTCGCGTACAACGCCAGCGCATTCGCGGTGCCGCTGCTGCTCGGCGGCCGGCGCGTGCCGATGCTTGCGGTGCTCGTGCACGACGAAGTCGCACCGCTGCTCAACTGGCCCGCCGCATCGGCATCGGGCGTCGTGCTGATGGGCGCGACGCTCGTCGTGATGGCGGTTTCCCAGCGCCTCGCGCGCACCCTCGAGGTGAACCGATGAATGCCCTGCTCCTGCGCGCGCCCATGCCCGGGCGCCTCGGACGCGTGACGGGCGCGCTCGCGACGCTCGTGCTGTTCCTCGCCGCGCTGCCGATCCTGACGATGATCACGATGTCGTTCGGCGCGTCGGGCACGCTCGAATTCCCGCCGCGCGAATTCAGCCTGCACTGGTATCGCGCCGCCTGGCAGACGTTCGTGTCGTCCGATGCGGGCAGCGCACAGTCGATGGGCGCCGCGTTGACGACGAGCCTCGTCGTCGCGGTCGCGACGATGCTGATCGCGACCGCCGTGTCGGTCCCCGCGGCTTACGCACTGTCGCGCTACCGCTTCCGCGGCAAGACGCTCGTCGAGCAGCTCGTCGCGCTGCCGATCGTCTATCCGCTCGTGATGCTCGGCCTCGCGCTGCTGATCGTGTTCAATGCGCTGCCGGTCGAACTCGGCATCGTGCGGCTCGTCGTCGCGCACGTGATCCTGACGCTGCCGTTCACCGTGAAGAACTGCGCCGCCTCGGTCGCGTCGATCGGCCCCGATTTCGAGGAAGCCGCGTGCCTGATGGGCGCGAGCCCGCGCCGCGCGCTCGTCGACGTCGTGCTGCCGCTGATGCGGCCCGGCATCCTCGCCGGGATGCTGTTCGCGTTCATCGTGTCGTTCAACGAATTCACGGTGACGTTCTTCCTGTACAGCATCGACACGATGACGCTGCCCGTCTGGCTCTACAGCCGCACCGTGTCGTCGCTCGACCCGACCGTGTTCTGCTTCGCCGTGTTCACGGTCGCGATCGACTTCGCGCTGATCTGGATGCTCGAAAAACTCGTCGGCGACAAGGGCGTCGCGCTCTGACGCGCGCCGCCTCGCCATCGCCCGTGCAAGGAATCCTCATGACCCAGCTCATCCTCCAGAACGTGACGAAGCGCTTTCATCAGGCGTATGCGGTCGATCACGTCGACCTGTCGGTGCCCGACGGCAAGCTCGTCTGCTTTCTCGGCCCTTCCGGCTGCGGCAAGACCACGCTGATGCGCATCATCGCCGGCCTCGAAACGCCGACCTCCGGCACCCTGACGTTCGCCGGCCGCGACCTCACGCACGTGCCCGCCAACCGGCGCGACTTCGGCATGGTGTTCCAGTCGCTCGCGCTGTTTCCGCACATGACCGTCGCGCAGAACATCGCGTACCCGCTGCGGCTGCGCAAGACGGCCAAGGCCGCGCAAGCGCGGCGCGTCGCCGAGCTGCTGGAGCTGATCCAGCTTCCGCACATGGCCGACCGGCTCGTCACGCAGCTGTCGGGCGGGCAACGCCAGCGCGTCGCGATTGCACGCGCGATCGCGTCGTCGCCGCGCCTGCTGTTGCTCGACGAACCGTTGTCGGCGCTCGATGCGAAGCTGCGCGAAGCGATGCAGGTCGAGATCCGGCTGCTCCAGCAACGGCTCGGCATCACGACGATCATGGTCACGCACGACCAGCGCGAAGCGATGACGATGGCCGACGAGATCGTCGTGATGGAGAAAGGCCGGATCCAGCAGGTGGGCCGGCCGCTCGACATCTACCGCGATCCGGTCAATGAATTCGTCGCCGATTTCATCGGTCTCGGCAACATCCTGCCGGTCGCGTGCGACGGCGACGACGCGATCGTGCTGCCGGGCGGGCAGCGACTCGCGATCCGGCCGGCACCGCGCACCGCGGACGCCGTACGCCTGCTGATCCGTCCCGAGGACGTGTGCGTGCGCACGACTCCGGCACAACAGCCCGGACCGAACACGCTCGCCGGCACCATCACGTTCGTCCGTGATGTCGGCGCATCGATCGAGGCAACGATCGATTGCCGCGGCTTCACGCTGACGGCCGCGACGACACCGCGCGAAACGCCCGATCTCCAGGTCGGCATGCCGGTGCTCGCGGAGCTGCCGGCCCATGCATGCAAGCTCATCGCCGCACGCGGCGCCTGACCGCCTTTCCCTTTCTCCAGCGCAACAACGAGGATCTCGCCATGAACGCAACGACCCACGCCATTCGCCACGTGCAGCGCCTGCTCGCCCGCTCTGCCCTTCTCTGTGCCTGCGCCGGCGCCGCCGGCCTCGCCGCCTTCGCGCCGCTCGCGCACGCCGACGCGCTCGACACGATCGCGAAATCGGGGGTCGTGCGCATCGGCGTGTTCGAGGACTATCCGCCGTTCGGCTCGATCGGCCCCGACATGAAGCCGCAAGGCTACGACATCGACATGGCCAACCTGATCGGCCGCGCGTTGAATGCGAAAGTCGAACTCGTGCAGGTCACCGGCGACAACCGGATGGCGTATCTCGCCGACCACAAGACCGACATGCTGCTGTCGGTCGGACAGACGCCGGAGCGCGCGAAGGTGATCGACTTCTCGAACGCGTATGCACCGTACTACCTTGCGGTATTCGGCCCGAAGTCGCTGGCCGTGAAGGGCACCGCCGATCTCGCCGGCAAATCGGTCGCGGTCGCGCGCGGCACGCTCGAGGACCTGAGCGTCAGCAAGGTCGCGCCGCCGAGCGCGACGATCAAGCGCTTCGACGACCCGAACGGCGCGATCGCCGCGTTCCTGTCGGGACAGGCGCAACTGCTGGTGGTCGGCAACGACGTCGGCGCGACGATCATCGCACGTCATCCGTCGATCGATCCGGAACAGAAATTCTCGCTGTTCAGCTCGCCCGATCACGTCGGCCTGAACAAGAACGAAGCGCGCCTGATGCAGAAGGTCAACGACGCGATCGCCGGCGCGAAGAAGAGCGGCACGCTGAACACGTTGTCGCAGAAGTGGCTGCACGCGGCATTGCCGGCCGACCTGTGATGCACGCCGCCCCAGCCCCGTATTCACGACGAAAGGCATCGCGATGACCTACGTGTTCGACTTCAGCGATTTCGGCCTCTACGCCGGCATGCTTGCGCGCGGCATCGGCGTGACGCTCGGCCTCACCGCGGCCGCCACCGCGCTCGGCGGCCTGATCGGCACCGCCGGCGCCTGGATCGCGCTGGCCGGCCCGCGCTGGGCGCGCGCGCTCGTCGCGGCCTACGTCGAACTGATCCGCAATACGCCGTTCCTGGTCCAGTTGTTCTTCATCTTCTTCGGACTACCGGCGATCGGCGTGCACATCGACGAAGCGCAGGCGGCCGTACTGGCCATGACGGTCAACCTGGGCGCGTATGCGGTCGAGATCCTGCGCGCCGGCATCGAATCGGTGCCGCACGGGCAAGTGCAGGCCGCGCGGGCGCTCGGGCTGCACGGCCGGCAGGTGTTCGGTCACGTCGTGCTGCCGCAGGCGCTCGCGAACGTGTACCCCGCGCTGCTCGGGCAGGTGCTGATCGTGATGCTCGGCTCGGCCGTCGTCTCGCAGATCTCGGTACCCGACCTGACCTACGCGGCGAACTTCATCCAGTCGCGCAATTTCCGTGCGTTCGAGATCTACATCGTCGTGACCGCGATCTACCTGCTGCTGTCGATCGCGCTGCGCATGCTGCTCAATCGCGTCGGCCGGCGGCTGTTCTCGGGCCGCACGCCGCACGGCGCGGCGGCCGCGCCTCGGCGCGCCCGCGTTGCCCGCTTCACGTGGCGCGCCCGCGCGCCTGAAACCCGCCTTCCCACGGAGCGTGCACGATGATCGAATTCACCTTCCAGGATATTGCGTGGAACCTGCTGCTCGCCGCGCGCTGGACCGTGCTGCTGTCGCTGATCACGTTCGGCGGCGGCGGCATCGCCGGCTTCGCGCTGCTCGCGATGCGCATTTCGCCGGCGCCGGCGCTGCGCCGCTTCGTGGTCCTGTACGTCGAGCTGTTCCAGGGCACCCCGTTGCTGATGCAACTGTTCCTCGGCTTTTTCGGGTTGCCGCTCGTCGGCATCGACGTGACGCCCTGGGTCGCCGCATCGGTCGTGCTGACGCTGAACGCCAGCGCCTATCTGGCCGACATCTGGCGCGGCTGCGTCGACGCGGTACCGCGCGGCCAGTGGAGTGCGGCGGCAAGCCTCGGCATGACGTGGATTCAGCAGCTGCGCTACGTGGTATGGCCGCAGGCCTGGAAGATCGCGCTGCCGCCGACCGTCGGTTTCCTCGTGCAGGCGGTGAAGAGCACCGCGCTCACGTCGATCATCGGGCTGACCGAACTGACCAAGACCGGCAACATCATCACCAACGCGGTATTCAAGCCGTTTCCGATCTATGCGATGGTCGCGCTGCTCTACTTCGCGATGTGCTTCCCGCTGACGCAGTACGCCCGCGTGCTCGAACGCCGCTATCGCGTCGCGAAGGCGCGTTGAACCGGCGCTGCGCGCGCCTCACCACGATCCAGGTACTTCCATGATTTCCATCAGCAACGTTTCGAAGTGGTACGGCCAGTTTCAGGTCCTCACCGACTGTACGACCGAGGTCAG